>JBAYPL010000075.1:0-11010 GCA_041677745.1 Kapaibacterium sp. (SeqCode) | reverse complement strand
CCGTGCCGGTATAAGATTCATTCTTTTCAGCAGCCTTACTGCCTCCCATGTAACAATACAACCTCCTGCATTGTCATGAGCACCGGTACCGGCATCCCAAGAATCACTGTGACCGCCGATAGCAATAATTTCCTCCGGTTTGTCGGTTCCTAACAGTTCACCAATCAAATTATGAGAAAGGACATCCGGCAAAGTTTCAACATCAAGTGTAAGTTTTATTTTGGGCTTGATTCCATAAGATAATAGACGTTCGAGTAACATGGCATCTTCAGGGCTGATTGCGGCATGTGGTATCTTTGGAATAGTATCTTCATAAATCATCATGCCTGTGTGTAGATTACGATTCACATTAGGACTGACAGATCTTGTCAGTGAAGCAACAGCACCATACTTAGCTGCATTCACAGCACCATAGAATCTGTAAGGGACACTTTTTCCGTAACCTTGATAATCAAAATTATATACTACAATCTTGCCTTCTACTTCATCCTTTCTGCGTTCAAGATCGTCGAAATCCTTAACGACAATGACTTCCGCATGAATACCATCCTTACCTGTTGCAATACTTCCGCCGAGAGCAAAAACCGGTATATTGGATTTTCTTGGGTAGAGTAAATCACAATTTTCGTACCTCCTGACCCAATGAGGTACCATGACTTCATCAGTTCTGACATTTGTAAATCCGTCACGTTTCATTTCGTCAGACATCCACCCTATAGCTTTCACAAGATTCTCCGAACCGCTTAGTCTTGGTCCGAACACATCGCACATATACCTCAGCCTGTGATAAGCCAGCGTATCTGATTTTGCTTCTTTAATTATCTTGCGAGCAATTTCTTTAAAATCGTCGTTTGAAGTATATATCTCTGAAGTTTGTGCAGTAGTTATAGAAAGCAAAAAAGCAATGAGAAAAAATAAAGATGTTCGATTCATATATTCAAAATTATTTTGCAATTATTATAAATTCGGTTCTTCTGTTTTTTGACCTACCTTCCGGGGTCTCATTTGTAGCAACCGGTTTTGAGAAACCAAATCCGCGATAGCGAAGTCTTCTTTCGTCAACACCTCTGTCAATGAGAGCATCATACACAGCTTTTGCTCTCCGGTCTGACAATTCTTGATTATATTCTTTAGTACCTACATTATCGGTATGCCCTTGAATATCAAATTTCAATCCGGGCCATGTCATCATCAGGTCAACAAGTTCATCAAGTATAACATACGATTCTTCTTTTATTCTTGCAGAGTCAAAGTCAAAAACAATCGGTCTGACGACTGTATCCGACAATGAAAGCCAGCCTGTAGTGTCATAGAAACCATCGGCAATAAGCGAATCACTTCTTCCGGGAACATTTATTGCTGCAAAAGCATGATGATAACCCCAGTAAGTAGGTGGTTTATATGATATTCTGTAAAAATACCTCAAACTCATATAAATATCTTTAAATATAGCGACGAGTTGCTCTTTTGTATGAGCTTTGTAATATTTTCCACCGGTATATTGTGACAGTAATTTCAGTGATTCATCCTTAGAATATCCGAATGCCACACAAAAAACGTGCACATTCAAAAGATTGGCTCTTCTGATAACCGAGTCTAAATTTTTTCTTGAATAGTTGTCGTCTCCGTCACTTAGGATGACTACTACTTTAGGATTGTCCTTAGGGCTGTCTTTTAAAATATCTATACTGCCGTAAACAGCATCAAAGACACCTGAGAATAATCCGAATCCATCATTTCGTTTCATTCGATACAAGCGAAGTATATCTGCGGTATCCTTCATCAAAGGTACTTTAACATCAAGTGTCCTGTTAAATGTCCCAAGTGCAATTTTATCTTGAGGAAATTTCATTGAAACAAATATTTCCGTTCCTTCAAATATGGCGCTTAATATTGCCTCCATTGAGCCGCTGTAATCAACCGACAAAACGATGTCATAAGCTATTGAATCATCTGCCCCAAACTCGCGCACAGTAAAATCTTTGATTGCCTCCTTGCGAATATTGTAATTCTTTCCCAATTCTTCGCGAACAGAGGTAAAATAATTCACATTTTTATCTTTTTTATAAGGGTCAGCCATGTGCGTTACAAAGTTACCAAGAGAGTCATACACTCTTGAGAATAGTCTAACTTCCTTAGGATAATCCTCAGGCTCGACTCTGAAAATGTCAAATATGAGTTTATTGACATCAACTGAATCAATAGGTTTTGTATCACTCAAATATACTTCCTGCGGAGGAATAGAATCACCATAGGTAAGTTTCATCTCCTGCTCATAGATTTCTTTCTGGAGCTCAAAGCCCGTTTTGCGAGGCGCTGAACATGAAACAGCCAGCAGAATCACCAAGATAACAGAAAGCAATAAATTCAATGAATATCCATATTTTTTCATAATAGTATCTATTAAATTTTAACACCCATAATCATGCCGTCTCCTACAGGGACCATACATACCGAATATTGTTTATGGTTCCTGAAGTACTTGTTAAATCCGGTAATGGATTTAACATCCTCGGGGTTGCGTTCAGGTTTTGAAATTGCAACAAATCCAAATGCGAATGCATTATCGGCAGCGAAAATTCCGCCTGTTCTCAACATGGGTGTCAATAATTCAAGATACCTCACATAATTTGGTTTATCTGCATCTACAAAAATAAAGTCGAATGGTTTTTCTGGTTTATAAACTTTCAGAAATTCCAAAGCATCACTGTTCTGTACATGTACTATGTTTTCAAGTCCGGATTCTCGTACTTTTCTTTCAGCGAAAACAGCATGTTTAAATTCATTGTCAATTGTTATCAAACTACCGTCTTCCGGTAGCATTCTTGCCATAGTTATTGCGGAATAACCGGCTAAAGTACCGAGTTCAAGCACATTGACAGCATTGATTGCTTTAAGCATAAATTGTAAAAAAAGCCCCTGTTCCGGAGATATAGATATGTTAGGTATATCTTCATTCTTGGCTTCGACAAGCAGATTCCGTAGAAATTCATCTTCTGAGGAAAAGTTATTTCTGAGATATTCGAACAAATGTTCATCTACGGGTGTTGGCTTTTGTGACATTTTACAGTTCCTTATGGTCTTGAACCTAATCTTACATTTACATTTATTCCATGATTATTAATCATATCGAGAAGTATGGACAAATTTGTAAATGTACTGTCCAATTTGTTGTTCAATTCTTTATCGTACATTAGTCTTGAAATTATGCCGTCACCGGTTTTTAAATCTCCGGTCAGGGTATTAATATTATCAACAAAAATATTGACATCTGAAACAGTCGAGTCTATACTTGTGATTAAGCCTCTCGCATCAGCCAAAGTCAATTCTATGTCATTTATAATCCTTTCAATACCCGGCTCATGTTTATCTACTGCTTTCTTGAGACTTTCAGTAAGGCTGTTCAGGTTAGTAACAGTATTTTCGAGTTTATTGTAATTCTTGTCAACAAATGAATTTAAGTTCCCGGTCACTTGGGAAGCATTTTGCATAGTATTTCTGATGTCATTCACGACTTTACCGTCAGCAAGCAATTCTGTCGCTGAGGCAGCGATGGTATCCAATCTCCTGACGAGGCTTACTGCATCTCCGGACACTTCGCCGACGAGAGTAACAAGCTCGGCAATATCCGGTGGTGTGCTTCCGTTCATTTCTTGTTTTAAGTCATATTTTGTTTTACTTGTTCCCGGGAATATCTCAACTTTTTTCCCGCCGGTTATTTCGAGTAAAGTAATTTTTGCAGCAGCATCCGACTTTATGTCGGATAAATCATCTAACATTACAGTAACAAGTACATCGGAGTTGTCATTTACTACATTCATTACAGTTCCGCGTTTTACACCGTTTACAACAACCGGTTCCGATACTTGGATTCCGCCTGAATTAGGAAAGCGAATTTTCAATAATTTGTCTTCGGAAGTAACTTTAAATCCTTTACCTAAGGATATACCTAAAAAGAACAAAGCCAGAGCAAGAAATGACACTACTCCGACTACTACTTCCTTAGATTTATTTTTTTCCATTAAGTTAATCAGCTCATTTTAATTAATATAAATTATCTTGTTCGGTACTGTCTTTTTCGAGACAATCATCTACTTCCATATCATAATCATCATTATCAATATCATAACTGAAATTGTTATCATTATCCGGACTATCGGAATCATTTTTTCTGTTCCAATCATGTTTATTGTTTTTTTTCAAATCAAGCAATAGGATATTATCAGCGAGAATCTCAACGAACATACGTTGATTATTATTTTTGTCCTCGTACCTTCGAGTCCTGATTTTACCTTCGACATATACTCTGGTACCTTTATTAAGAATTTTCATGACAACTTCCGCTAATCCTCGCCATGCTACAATGTTATGCCAATCTGTATGTTCACACACCAAGCCGTCTTTCTCACGCCATGTTTCCGATGTGGCTAATTTAAAATGTGCCACCGGTATCCCGCTCGGTGTATGTTTCAACTCAGGAATCTTGCCGACATTCCCGATAAGCATAACTTTATTAAGGGTTCTTGACATAATTTAGTTCAATCCCGTTAAACTAATCTGAAAAAATACTACTTAGAGTAAGACGAAAAATTTGAAATTAATTTCAAATATTCACAAAAAAAAATTTTCCATCTACGCAACGGAAAATTTTATGCAAAAGTAATAAAAATATTTAATTATACAGCAGAGTAATCTATGAGTCTTTTTGCAAGTTCATTCAACAATTCGTCGTTCTCGTAAACTCCGGCTTCGATTCTTTCTTTTATAACTCTGACTTTTTTCATATCCGAAGATATATCGAGTCTGTCTCCTTTGACGACTTTTCCGGTCTGTTTTTCCGAAGAAACAGTAGTTTTACCGGAATCCTTCGATTGATTTAATCCGTAAATCTTATCATAGGGGTTAATGTTATTTATTTTCATTATCAACTCTTATTATATACTAAAACAGATTGTTGATGTCTGAGCTTCAGCAATGATTTTTTTGTTTCCTGCATATGCGACTCTAACTGTTTAAGAACTTGAGCGTCAAGAGCTTTAATTTCGTTGAGCTCTGTAACTAATGCTTCACGTTCCTGAATATTTAGCAGGGTGAACTTGTCGTGCTCCATTAACATCTTGAGCGACACGAGAAAACTATTACGCTCTGCAAACAGCTTTTCCAACCTTGCCAATTTACTTTCAGTGTTACCGGACAATACATCCAGAATTTCTAAAGAAACAGACTTTAAAAAATTCATTTGTTCCATATTTTCATCATACTTTAGCATCAGCCAAAGCTCCTGAACCAAGCTGACTTGACACTATTCTTGCTATTTTCAGCATAATATCCGGAGGAACCTGCCTGACTACTTCATCAGTTTCAACATCAATCAATTTCATTATCAACTGATTGGCTTCCTTCTCGAATTTAAATTCAACATTGAGTTGATTACCGTCAAGAATACTTTTTAACTCTTTATTAAGTTCATCAACAGAATCTTGATTGAATTTTTTTTCTTTTATTTCTGCTTTACTTGTCAAACTACTTTCAATCTTTGTTTCCTTGTTCCGGGTAAAACTTGCTCTACCGATTTCGACTGCTTGTTTTTCATCGAGTTCGATATCAATTTTTACGTCATTTTGTTTATCAATCAGAAGTTCAGGTAAACCGGAAATTGCACTAATCATGATTAATCCTCATAAAAAAAGGTTCTACATTAAACCTGTATTATCGGGTGCCATAAAACCATTAAGTAAGGTACTTTGGTTTTGGGCATCATAAAATAATTTTAAATAACTATTGTATTGTTTTCGCATTGATTCAGCTTGAATTTCAATTCTATTTTCAGTCTCGGCAATGCGTTTATTGGTAAGTTCAATTTGAGTTTTCAAATTATTATTTCTTACTGTTAACAGACCTGCCGAACCTTTAAACGGCTCAATCAGAGATTCTGTACGCCTAGCGAATCCGTTTTCGGCAGTGAATAGTTCAGCTAACTTTTGAGGATTCGATTCGAGGGCTTTTTTAAACTTTTCATTATCGGAAATAACCAGAAATCCACTTTTATCAAAAGTAATGCCTACATCCACAAGGTAAGAGAATCCGACTTCCGGGTCTTCATTGAATTTTGTAAGCGGTACATTTCGGAGATTTTGCAACAATCCCGACACTGCACTGTCATTTCTTTTGATGTCTTTATTATTATTAATGTTAGAAATTACATCATTGTAAGCTGTTAATAATCCTTTGACAAACTCTTCTACTGATTTGACATTATATCCGGTATTTAACTTAATTTCATCGTCTGCTTCGCTTTGGACTTTCAAAATATTAAGTGTTACACCTTCGAGGGCATCATCAATGTTATTCGAGCTTCGGGTAATATTAATACCGTTCAACTCAATTTTTGAATTTAAATCTTCGTAATCGGCTATCCTGAATCCTGCCCCGCTGTCAGAAGCAAGAACTCTTGTATTGGTATTGGCAAGTAAATCATCATTAACCAATCCTAATTTTGCAAGGATTGGGTTATCATTGAAGGTGATTCTGTTATCAGTACCCGTATTTTTTGCTCGTAAAGAAATTCTGCCGCTTATGCTTGTATCTTTCACATAGGACGAATTAATGTCGATATCATCTGTATTGTTAATTGCCTGTACGATTTTTTTCAATGCCTGCTCGTTTGTTTCAGTACCATCGAAAGTAACACTGACCTGTTTAGTATTTGTACCGGCAGTTAAATCAAAAGTAATAGTACCTGCATCCTCGCCGAAGTTGTCGGCAAGATTCATTCTCTTGCTTATCAGAGTATCATTGCTCGCAAGCTGTTTGACTTTAATAGTATTTTCGCTAATGATGGCTTTACTGTTAGCCGAAGCTGAAACAATGGAAGAATCCGAAGATTCAATTGATTTAGCATAAAATTTACTATTAGAATCGTCAGCCGTAAATTTGTCAATTTGGCTGACTAATGAACTGATTCTCGAATTAAAAGTATTATAAAAAGACTGACGCGATTGAAGTAAATTTCTCCTTTCGTTCAGACTTGTTATCTTACCTTGTTGAGTTGATTTAAAGGATTCAACAAGTAAATCGGTCTGCGACTGTTCACTGCTTAAAACACTGTTTAAACTCATAATAAATACTCCATAAAGCAGATTTTATTCAAGATGAAATGCTTTCGCCCAAGAATGTCTAAGCTCTTTGATAATCATATAGGCTTCATCATATTTTTTCTGCATGACACATCTCTGGCAGTACTCATACAACCTATAAAGTCTTGTAGCGACATCTTCATATTCAAAATTCAGAGAGCTCATTAATTCAACGAGTACTCTATTCATCTTGGATGTATCACTTTTTTTGGCACTTACAAGAAACAGGTCATACATTTTTAATATAATTTTTTCTTTACTCCATGAAAGAACCTCTTGCTCGAGATAAGCAGGAATCTTACCTTTCTCACCGCCGTAAACTTTGCTTGCAGCTAAATTTCTGGCAACATTTGACATAAAACGTTCCTATTTTTTATTATAAAGTAAATATCGTCAATTATGTAAAATTCTTTAGGATTTTTTGGAAAAACACTTCTGTAATCTAACAAAACAGGGCAGCAGAAAAAAACTGCTGCCTTGCATTTAGTCAATTGATCACCTAATTATCCTCGGTCATCCATGATTTATTATCTAAAGAGCTGGAGGAAACTCTGAGGATTCTGGTTTGCCTGTGTCAAAGACACAAGTGAAGCCTGCTGGAGAAACTGTGACTTAATCAACTGGAGCTGCTCTTCTGCAACATCGGCATCTTCAATTCTCGAAATCGCAGCGTTATAGTTAGTAATCTGCGAAGTAAGAAGATTTTGCTGTGAAGTCAAACGAGCATCAATACCACCAACATAAGAAGCAACTTTGTTTACGTTATTTATTGCAGTAGAAAGACTTTGCAATGTAGTAGCTATATTAGCTTCAGAGAAAATACCGAGATTATTGTCAGTCACTTCATTCAAGTCTTCCAAGTCAAGTCCTTGAACAGCTGCAAAGGCTTGAGCTTTGCTTGCTCCTGCTGCAGAGCTGCTTGTTGCATTCAGGTTAAAGTCCACCGAAGCTGAAGTAGTGATATTAAAGTCCTGACCATTATCAGCTTTCAGGTTAACACCAATGTTAATCAATTCATTATTAGCTGTGAAACCGACATTCCAATCGCCTGAGAAACTGCCGCTGAGCAATTCACGACCGCCGAATACGGTTGAATCAACTAAGGTCTGAATCTGTTCAGTCAATCGGAATGCACCTTTTGCAAGTGCAACTTTTTCGTCTGTACCAAGAGCACCTGATGCGGCACTTGAAGCTAATTGTTTAATATCATTCAGTAATCCCTGAATATTATCAAGAGAGTCTTGTGTGATTGCTGTCACATTCTTTGCTTCACCTACCGATTTCAATGCTGATTTCAGAGAAGTGTTACGAGCTTGTAATGCTCTTGAAGTGATATAACCTGCAACGTCATCAGATGCAGAGTTAATACGTTTACCTGTTGATAATCTCAACTGACGCAGAGCGATATCATCATTTGATGTCTTTAATGCGTTATATGCATTTTCTGCTGGTGTGTTTGTGCGGATTCTGGATCCACCGGATATAGCCGTAGCCATGAAAAACCTCCATGTAATATATTAATGTATTTCCGGGCATCCTGCCATTATAAATTTGTTCCTCATTTACTATTATCGTCAACAGTAAAAATTACTTTAGGATTTTTTTTTATTGATTGAAAATTAATTCCGATGGTGTTTTGAGAATTCTGTGAAATTCGAGTCCGGAGAACTCTATGTCGGTATCTTCGGAGGCTTTGAAGAATAAATATTCAGTTGCAGGCTTTCGACTTTCAATTTCAATATCGTTGCAATCAAGACTAATCCTTATGCGATTCCCAACATTTCTGATGCTCAAGTAATGTTCCTTGCCGTGTTCGATGAACATAGTCGGATATGACTTTTGAGTACCGTCTTCATCCAATATATATGTTCCTTTCGTACTTATGATTAATACAGGAGTATTCGAGTTAAGGATATCGTTTGGGTTATCCTTCAAGCGTATAACAAGTGAATCTCCTTTTATTAAATTTATATTCGCGCTGAAGTTTATCTGTGTGAATTTTGTGGTTTTAAGGCATACTTCGCCTGAATTCAATATAAATGAATTTTCGTTTATTTGGTCAAATGACTCCGGTGGACTTAAAATCCTACCGACTATGGTGTATTGTGCCCTTTGATTAATTATAAACTTGTCCGGATTGCATCCCAATAATGTAAGAGCAATTATCTGAATGTATATTAATCTCCGTATAAATTTCATTTGTAATATCTTAGTTCTTCTTTAAAAAATATTCTGTCAAGCAAGCCAAAATTTATACCCATATATAAACTGCTGAAATCTTTGTTGATACCAAAATTATTATTGAAATCAACCGGTAACTTGAATGAAGTTGAGCCATTTATGTAACCGATTATCAATCCGATATTTATTGATTCGCTGATTGCAAGGTTTACTTTTGTACCGATATTAACAAAAGCGGAAGGATAATAAGATGCTTCAAGAAAAGGTTCTGCTGATAACTCATCTTCGGCAACAATAAACCAGTATCCACCCCTTATTGGTAATATTCCCATTCCCCATGAGTTTTGACCTGCTACTATCAAGTTCATCAGGGAGGTTCCCAAGAAAAAATGATTGTTTCTATGCAGAATAGCAAGTGAAGCATTAGCAAGCTTGAGTTGGAAGCCGGTGAATAGTGAATTACCACTATAAATTGATTCTTCTGAACTGCCATTGATTATTGCAAATTGCAACAATCCGATATTCCAAGCCGAATGTTCGTAATATTTCCATTCTTTCTCTGTCTCTCTTACTAAATTATGAAAGTCGAGGAAAGATATTCCGAGACCGAAATAAGGAAATATTGAGCTTTGACCACTCGATTCGTTCATGTAATCATTATTTTTTACTTGAGGAGTACCGGGAGAATTATAACCTGCGGCTACCCCTATATAAGCACGAAGATTCAATCCGCCTATTGAACCCAATTCTAAACTCCCTGACAGGTTTAAATACAAAGATGGATAGAGTCCGATACCGAGGGACGGAGTTACTGACAGATAAGGAATATCCTCGCGAAGGTAATATCTTTTCCTTAAGTAAACAGGTAGCACACTGAATAGCATTCTCTCACCTCTCGAATCCGGTATAAGAAACTCTAAACCATGTGTACCTATAGTCCAGTTTTTGGAATCGCGGAACCATCTTAAACGATGCTCTAATATACCTAATCTGTATATTCCACCAGTAAATAGGTGGTCTCCTCCTCTGTAGCTGTCAGACAACTTATCAAATTCCGGGAATATTCCGAATAAACCTGTCCCGATTGAGTTGTCGCTGTTTCCTCCAATTATCCCGACACTCTCGAAGAAGCCGAAACGGATGAAATCCGGATAATATCTTTCGACTATAGAATCTCGCTGAATAATTTCACGCTCCGGGACGATAACTTTAGATGATGGGAAGATAACTCCGTTATCACGAGTACCCGGAGCATTAACCCAATGGTAAGTAATGGCAGTGTCTATATCAGTTAAGGTGTAAATATCTTCTTCGGTACGAGTCAATGTTGCGCAAGAGCCTAATAGAATAGCCAATATAATCGAAGCAAGGATTGTGTAAATAAATTTCAACACCGAGTTACTCCCACGCTTAATTTCTTATAACCTTTTAATTCCGCTGTTATCTTGTCGTTATGCTCAATTTTCCCGACACCTGAAGGTGTACCGGTAAATATCATATCCCCTCTGCGCAAAGTAAACACCTCAGCTAAATACTTTATCAATTGGGAAATGCTTCTCTCCATTTCCGCACTTGAATCTTGCTGTCTTAATTGATTGTTTACTGATAATTCCAATGAAAAATCCGGTATTTTACCATTAAAATTAGTCGCAGAAACAAACTCGGAGACAGGAGCTGAAGTATAGAATCCTAT
>JBAYPL010000074.1:0-11104 GCA_041677745.1 Kapaibacterium sp. (SeqCode) | reverse complement strand
TCATTAAGCAAGAACATAATTATCCTTTTGTTCTTTATCTGAATCTACGAAGCTTTTCTGATTGTAATAGCGTTTTTTCACTTCATCTTTTAGTTTTGATAAATCAACGACAATCAAGCCATCAATAGCATTATTAAAATTTACATCTATACACCAGGAGATAAATTTAGAACCGCCGTATTCAGTAATATCGGTATATCTTCTGAAAAGCACGGGCACACTGTATCCCATATTTTTCAGTGCAGTCTTGAGATTTCTGAAGTCTTGAACATGACTATCAGCGTTTAGAATTGCTTCCGCCTCTTCGATGTCCTTTTTGGTAAATTTAAGTTCTGTTCCGGGTACAGCAAGCGATTTATCGCCTTGGTACCATTTATCATAGTAAGATATAATCAAAGCTTTTGCAAGCTTTGAATAGTTATCACTAATGGAAACGGCTCCCCACAAGTACTTAATCTTTTGATTAACAGAGAGGTATGCTCCAATTCCCTGCCAAATGTAATCCAAAGCACTGCTTCTCCAATACTTTTGCTGAATAAAACTACGACCGACTTCGAGAGAATTTTGTACTAAATCGAGGAATTCGGGTTTCAATTCAAATTGCGAAGAATTGTACAGTCCCTTAGGACCATATATTTTTAAAATATCCTCAGTTAAGCCAAGCCTGTATGAACCTACAATCTCGAATTCATCGTCATCCCAAAGAACAATATGCTTATAGTACAGGTCATAGATGTCCATATCATAAATTTTGCCGGTACCTTCTCCGACTTTACGGAAAGTCAACTCACGTAATCTGGCTATTTCCTTAATAATAGAGGGAGAATTCTCATACTCTACGAGATAGATTTTCATACCGTCACTTGTGTTACCCAGTAATGTTGACAGCTTAAATTCACGTAACAACTCGTGCTTATCTATGGGATGAATTATTGTCTTCTCTGTATTGAATATACCTTTTTTCCCACTACCAATTTTGTATGTATGCTGATATAGGAGTTTCGTCTGAAACTTTATTTTTAGCGAGCTGTTTTTAAAAGTAGTACCCGGGATAAGGTCTCCAATCTTAATATCAATACTTGAATTTCTTTGTCTGAATAATTCCTGTGGCAACATGAACATCCCTATTCTTTGGTGTAACAAAGAGAGCAGATAAAATGCAGCGGAATTGCGTGCTTCAATAAATACCGGCAGTATCGGTGCCTGAAATTTAGCACTGAATCTCAAAGCTCCATTTGCCCACTTTAAATCTTTAACTCCGGAAGCTTGAAGCCTTGATACTTTTCCCGCAGGAAATATTATAATAGCTTGGTCTTCATTCAAGGCATTCTCGATGTTTTGAATCTGTTGTTTTTGTTTACTTTTTGAATACACATCAAGGGGAAGGAACAACTCTGACAGATTTTCGATATTTTGAAGTACATCATTGGCTATTATCTTAACATCTTGCCTGACTTCACCAATTGCTTTTAATAATGCCAATCCGTCTAAGCCTCCCAGGGGATGATTAGAAACTATTATCAAACGTCCTTCAGACGGAATTTTATACTTATCAAGACTCGATAATTTGTAAGCAAAGTTCAGCTCTTCAAATAACTGCCCAATAAATTCAAATCCATGAGTATGTGAGGATTTACTCAAAAAATTATTAATATCTTCAATTTTAAGAAATGAGTTTAAAAATTTAATCAGCATGTTAACGGCAAAATCGGGATACTTATGAAATAATCCCGGCAGTTTATCCTTTAAAATCTCTCTTATGTCTATTCTTTCCATCTCATAGTATCCTTTTAGGTAATTTACTACACTTCTTTTTACATATCGTTTGCATCTCTTACAAAGGTAATTAATATATGTGTTCTTATTATATATAATTCGTCAATTTTATGTTAAAATTCGAGCTATATTAAACATATATAATTACGTTAGTATTTCATTTTTCTTGGATATAGTTTTTTCTACAGTAAGTAGAATTAATTAGTTTAAAGAAATTTATGACTTAACTTTTACAATTTATAAGATATTATCAGCGTTTATAAATAGATAATCACTACATTTTGAAATTATATACTATTTATATAAATGTTAAATAAGTTTATTCTCCTTACTGTTTCTATCATGCTTTTTTTGGCTGTAAAATTACAAGCAAGCGATAAATCAATTGTTGAACTGCGTGACAGCATTAATAAGTATTATTACAGTTTCGATGAGTTCAAGCTCAGAGAATTTATTGTCAAGACCGATAAGCTTTTAAGCGAAGCAGAAGAAAATAAGCATATACTTCAATATTACAGTGGAACATTGAGATATTGTTACGGCAGAGTAATTTATAATAAGAACCGCGACAAAGCTTATGAAATATTCGACGAATCTTTAGATTTGTTTATTGATGCTTGGGAAGAAAATAATAATCCGATTTACCTCGCCATGCAGTCTGCTGCTTACGGCAAGAAGTCTGCTTTATCTCCATTAAGAGCAATATTTTTTGGTCAGAAAGCCAAAAACAGAATTTATGATGCTTTTAATCTCGATAGTAATTCTTCAAAAATTCTTTTGGTTGCTGCTACTCATCTTATGCATATTCCTTCTTTCTATGGAGGTGATAAAGATAAAGCAAGAAGATTATTATTAAAATGTCTCGAATTAAACAAACAAAAGATTACAAAGGATATTTACGAACTTGACTGGGCTTCCGATGCAGAAATTTATGCTTATCTTGCTCAAATTGATATATTGGAAGATAATTTGGATTCAGCTGAAAAATATATTCAAGCTGCTTTGAATCTTAAGCCGAATTATGGTTTTGTTAAAATTGACCTTAGAAATCAGATAAGCGATGCCGGTAAATAAATAAATTATAAACTTTAAAAACAATCAGTATCTTCTCCTCAAAAAATTATAAAATGCTTGCTCATAAAAGTCAATGCTACGACGCAGATATTGCGTTATAAACACATATACGACCATATTTATCGGCTTTCATATTTAAACGAGGATTGGATTTTGAGGACATATTCACCATAATCTATAAACAAGCAGAGATATGCCGTTAAAATCAATTACAAGCAGCGAAGTCGGCAATTTTTATTTTCAAAATTATGTGGATAAATATTTTATATAATTTTTTCCACAATTTTTCGTTTTTCTATTATTATTCTTAATTGAAGGATTATCTTTGACTAAAACAATAGCAGCAGTAGCTACACCACCCGGCATTGGCGGTATTTCCGTAATAAGGTTATCAGGTGAAAAATCATTTGATATTATTGAGCGTTGTTTTGAATCAAAGAGAAAGATTGACTTCACAAAAGGCAGCAGAATATATTACGGTCAAATTGTTGACGGTGATAAAAAAATTGATTCCGTAAATGTAAGCATATTTAAATCTCCCAATTCATATACCGGGGAGGATACTGTAGAAATTTCCTGTCATGGCAATTCACTTCTTGCTGACATCATAGTAGAACTATTAGTAAAATACGGAGCCGAATATGCAGAACCCGGAGAATTTACCCGAAGAGCTTTCTTAAATGGCAAGCTCGATTTAACTCAAGCTGAAGCCGTTGCCGACTTAATACATTCGACTACAGTACCCGGCGTGGAAACAGCCGCAAAACAATTAAACGGGAACTTTACTGACAGACTCTTACAAATGCGTCAGGAGCTTCTTGACATCGCATCGTTATTAGAGCTTGAGTTAGACTTTTCCGAAGAAGGTCTTGACCTAATAGACAGATCGGTTGTTGTAGATAAAATATTAAAAGCTGTGAGATTTTGCAGTGATTTAATTAATGCTTATACTGCATCAGAAGTGTGTCGTGCCGGATATTATACAGCAGTTACAGGATTTCCTAACAGCGGTAAATCTACTCTGTTTAATACATTGATAGGTAGAAATCGAGCAATCGTAAGTAACATTGCAGGAACCACGAGAGACTACCTCGAAGAAAGCTTATACATTAAAGGCTTGAGAATCACTTTGGCTGATACCGCAGGATTGCGTGATACAGATGATTTGATTGAAATAGAAGGTATTAAATTAGTAGAATCTGTAATCGAACAAGCCAATTTAGTCATCGTGCTTAATGATAGCACAAGTGGTATAAATACTTCAGACAAACTTGCTGAAACGATTCGAAGCAGATATAAAGAGAAGGAAGTAATACTCATCCAAAACAAGTGCGATATCAGTAGTATCGAAACTACACTTTCAATATCTGCAATAACCGGACAGGGATGTGAGGAATTAAAAGCATTGATTTATGAAAAGGCAGTAAAAAGTATCAGCGCTATGAATGACATTATGATCAATTCTCGTCATAAACAGCTTCTACAATCTGCTTTATCGTCATTGAACGATGCACTGTCTTCAATAAATTCAGATATGGAAAACGAGCTCATCGCTATTGACATTAAAAAGGCTACCAATATTCTCGGTGAACTGACCGGCGAATCCTGGAATGAAGAAGTGCTTGCAAATATTTTTTCAAGATTTTGTATAGGAAAATAATGTTTCACGTGAAACATTTTAAATTATATGAAAAATAAATTTGATATTATAGTAATCGGTGGCGGACATTCCGGTATAGAAGCAGCAATGGCTGCATCACGAATGGGAATGAATACCGCTCTTTTATCTATGGATTTACAAGCAATGGGTCGCCCATCTTGCAATCCTTCAATTGGCGGAAGTGCTAAGGGACATTTAGTTAAAGAAATAGATGCTCTTGGTGGTGTAATGGGTTTGTTGGCAGATAAATCAGGACTACATTTCAAGATGCTGAACAAGTCTAAAGGACCTGCCATTTGGTCTCCAAGATGTCAGATTGACAAAGATTTATATCCTTTATATGTTCGTTCAATGCTTTCAACTCAGAGCAACCTGACTTTGATTAAAGGAACTGCTCTTGAGATTTTGATTGATAAAGATAAGGTTACAGGTCTTATTAGCGATAGAAATGAAACACTATATACAAAAGCAGTAATTCTTTGTGCCGGAACATTTCTCAACGGTCTTCTTTATACAGGTGATAATGTAGTTAAAGGAGGCAGAGTAGGGGAGAGTTCATCTGACAAGATATCTGATTTATTAGATGATTTCGGATTTTTAAGAGGGCGGCTCAAAACAGGTACCCCACCGCGTATCCACATTAATTCAATTGATTATAATAAAACTTCAACGGAACCGGGTGACGATAATCCTCAAGCGTTCTCATACAGAACAGCCTCAGTTAAGAATACATTAGTATGCTACGGCACTCAGACAAACAGTCATACACATGATATTCTTAAAGAAGGATTCGATAATTCTCCTATGTTTACCGGTAGAATTAAAGGTGTTGGTCCAAGATATTGTCCTTCTATCGAGGATAAGATAAATAGGTTTGCCGAACGTGATTCACATAAGATATTATTAGAACCTGAAGGCTTGAATACTGACTCAGTCTATGTAAACGGTTTTTCTACTTCCTTGCCGGAGGACGTACAATTAAGGGGCTTACATTCCATACCCGGATTAGAAAAAGCACAATTACTCAAACCCGGATACGCCGTAGAATATGATTTCTTTTACCCATATCAATTAAAATATACATTGGAGACTAAGGCAGTATCAGGATTATACTTTGCAGGACAGATAAACGGTACATCAGGATATGAAGAGGCTGCCGCGCAAGGATTGATTGCAGGCATTAATGCAGCTTTGAAGATAATGGAGAAAAACGATTTTTCATTGAAAAGAAGTGAAGCCTATATTGGTGTACTTATTGATGATTTAGTTAATAAGAGTACCGAAGAACCATATCGCATATTTACTTCTTTGGCAGAATACAGATTGCTGCTTCGTCAGGACAATGCCGACAAAAGGCTTGTAAGTTATGGATATGATTTTGGTTTGATTCCCGAATATTATTATAAAAAAGTAGAAAAGAAATACAATCTTATTGATAAAGGATTCAATGCAGCTAAATCAGTCAAACTTAAACCTCAACAGATAAATCCGTATTTTGAACAAATAGGGGAGTCTGTCGTAAACACTTCAACTGACATTGCCAGCCTTGCTAAACGTGCCAATACAGATCTAAAATATTTATTTGAACTTAATGATAATCTTGATAATGAGATATTGAAAATACTGTCTAATCCGGAATTAGTCAATGCGATTGAGACGAATATAAAATATGAAGGATATATAAACAGACAATTAAAAGAGATTGATTACTTTTTGCAAAATGAAAATAAAAAGATTCCTGCAAACTTCGATTATGACAGGTTGTCTTCAATATCAATGGAAGCATTAGAGAAACTAAACAGAATCAGACCGGCATCGCTTGGACAAGCATCCAGAATTTCAGGTGTATCTGCTACTGATGTTTCAATTATTTCACTTTATTTAAAATGACAGATGTTTCACGTGAAACATAAACGATTATGAAAAGAATTTTAATTTTAGGGAAACAAAACCCGATTGCATCATCAATCTATAACTTATTGACTTCTGAAACGAAATGGCAGGTTGATTTAGAATTCGATAATTATGAACAAAAACAAGCAACAGATACAGTTTTGTTTCCAATTCTTTACGATAAGAAAGAAATCAAGAGGGTGGTTGCCGAATTTCAACCAAACTATATAATTAATTGTTTAACATTCGATGATATTGATTTTGTCGAAATCAATAAAAAATACGCATGGGACTATAAATACGGCATAACAGAGTCATTAATCAGAGCAGCAAGTATGTATGAATCAAATATAATCAACTTCTCATCTGAGTATATATATAATGGTATGTCGGGTCCGTTTAATGAAGAACATTTACCTGAACCAATTAATTATTACGGCAAGATTAAACTTGGCTGTGAAAATCAGTTGATTGGAAGTAACATAGGATTTGTAACCTTTAGAATTCCTGAATATTACGGTGGGGTTAGTTTATTAAATTCGAATATATATTATAAGATTCTAAATGATAAGAAAGTATGGCTTGCTACTAACAGTTTTACTACTCCGATTTATATAGAAGATGTTTCCGTAGCTGTACTAAAAGCTTTGTATAAAAATAAACATGGATTCTATAATCTTGCAGGTAATGATTATGTAAGTGAATACGAATACGGTTTAAGAATTGCTAAATATTTAGAAAAGGATACGAAACTTATTGAACCATATACTTATTCCTTAACTGCCCATAAAAATTCAGCTAATAAATATTTGCGTGGAGGCTTAGTAAACCTCAAAGCACAAACTGATTTGAATTGTAAATTCGTCAATCTGCATTCCGGTTTGTCGTCAATAAAATATCAAAATAATATAACTTAAAAATAATAGAAGAAGCATGGTAAGTCACTTTAAATGTTTTAATGAGAATATGAAATCCTTTTTTCTGGGATTAAGTCAAAACAATAACAAAGTCTGGTTTGACAACAATCGTATAATCTATGAAAACGAAGTTAAGATAAAATCACAACTTTTTGTAAACAGGATGTCAGAATTATTCATAAATAATAATTTTCCCTACATAGCAGACAATAAACACAGCCTATACAGAATTAACAGAGATATACGATTCTCGAAAAACAAGGATCCATATAAAACAAATTTGGGAATATTCTTCCCTTATTCAAGAAGTTATGATTTTATAAGAAAAGAATTTCCACTTGGAATATATATACATTTCGAACCGCAACGTTCATTTATTTCAATAGGTGTACATAATCCTGATTCAGAATCACTAAAGAAAGTCCGAAGTTATATTTATAATCATTTTGAAGATTATGAATCAATCATTCAATCTTCGGATTTCAAACGAGAATATCCTGAAGAAATTACATTTCACAAGCCGCTAACAAGAATTAACGGTTTTTCAAAAGATCATCCGTCGTACGAATTTCTTAAGAAAAAAGAATTTATCTATCTGTTTAGATTAGAGGACAAAGTATTTTTCTCTGATGCTTTTACAGATTTTGTCTTAGAAAAGGCAAATTATGGTCTTGATTACAATAATTTTCTGTATGAAGCTGTTTATAATACTTTTTAAATTTGATTTGATATGAATAATATTACAAAATTTCGTGCTTTGGAAATTCTCAACCAGGCAAAAGGACGAGCGATAGCAGTAATAGGCGATGTTATGCTTGACCGTTATTTCTGGGGTTCGGTCACGAGAATTTCTCCTGAAGCACCGGTACCGGTAATTGATGTAGAAAATGAAAGCATACATCTCGGTGGCGCTGCCAATGTAGCACAGAATTTGAAATCACTTGGAATTGAGCCGCTCCTGTGCGGAGTAATAGGTAATGATAATTCGGGTAAAAGTTTTAAAGATGTTGCTTCCGAAAGAGGAATTAACCCTGAAGGTTTGTTCATTGATAATGGAAGACCTACAACCGTAAAGACAAGAATTATTGGCAACAATCAACAAATTGCACGAATTGACCGAGAAGTAAGAACAGCCATTCCGGATATCGGTCTTAATCATATTATTGATAAGTTAACGAATATTAAAGACTTGTCAGGTATTATCATTGAAGATTACAATAAAGGCACAATCACCAATCAAATGTTAGATGCTATAAATACCTTTTCAGTAAAGAAAAACATACCGGTTTATGTTGACCCGAAGAAAGACAACTTCTTTCTTTATAAAGGTGTTACAGTATTTAAGCCGAACAAAAAGGAGGCTTCACAAGCATTAGGGATTTCAATTAAAACAGATGAAGATGTTAAGTCAGCCGGAAAAAAACTTCTTCAGATGCTTGAATGTGATAATGTACTTATAACTCCCGGGGCACAAGGCATGATGCTCTTTGAAAGAAACGGTGTTATTTCATCTGTTACCACAAAGGCAAGACATGTTGCAGATGTGTCGGGTGCAGGTGATACAGCTATTGCTACTCTTGCCGCTACTATGTCTGGCGGTGCAGATATTCGTGAAGCGTCAGTTATGGCGAATTATGCAGCCGGAATTGTTTGTGAGAAACCCGGAATTGTATCTATAGATATTGACGAACTTATCGAATCAATTTGGAAAAACAGATAATGCTCTTGAACAAGAATACTTTGGCAACAATTATACACGAAGCAAAAAATAAAGGGAAAAAAGTCGTTTTTACAAACGGATGTTTCGATATTATTCATTCCGGTCATGTTAAGTACCTCTCTGAATCATCAAAACTTGGAGACATTCTTGTTGTTGGTTTGAATTCTGATGATTCTGTTAAGCGACTCAAAGGTTCATCCAGACCAGTAAATAATCAAAATGACAGGGCTGAAGTGCTGTCAGCATTGAAGTCGGTTGACTTTGTTTGTATTTTTGATGAAGACACACCTTTTAATTTAATAAATATTCTCAAGCCGGATATCATAACTAAAGGCGGTGATTATAAGCCGGATGAGGTAATTGGTGCTGACATAATTTCAAGCTATGGTGGTAAAGTAGTGATAATTGACTTTGTTGAAGGGAAATCAACGAGCAGAATTATTGAACAATACAGGTAGTTTTATGCGTTCAATAATATACATATTGCTTTTATGTTGTCTTTTCTCTTGCAGTAAAAATAATCATACTGCTATCCCTAAGACAACTTTAAATAATGACATACAACAAAGGAGTGTCTTGAATACTCCAAAGATTCTTGAATGGGAAATAGTCAGTACTATTCCTCATGATCCGACGGCTTATACTCAAGGCTTGATATATTACGATGGTGTGCTGTACGAGAGTACTGGTTTGGAAGGAAAGTCAACGTTGAGGAAGATTAATCTAAAATCAGGGAATATAGAAAAAATAATTTCAATACCTGACTCATTTTTCGGTGAGGGTATTACTATTTTTGAAAATTATATTTATATGTTGACCTGGCAATCTCAGTTGTGTCTGGTCATAAATCTTGAAACTTTCAAAATTATTGACACTTTCCCGTACAATGGACAGGGATGGGGTTTAACTAATGATTCGACTCATCTCATAATGAGTGACGGAACGAATATTATTAAGTATATAGAACCAAATCAAAGGAATGTTTCAAGAACTTTATCTGTTACATATAATTCGAAAGCATTTAGAAATCTGAATGAATTAGAATTTGTCAAAGATAAGATTTGGTCTAATATATACGGAGAAGATAAAATAGCTGTTATCAATCCTGATACCGGTGAAGTTGAACATTTATTGGACTTCAGCGAATTGAGAAAATATGAAGAAGGGAATTACAGAGCAGAGGTATTTAACGGTATTGCTTATGATGCTGAAAATGATATTTATTACCTCACAGGGAAGTATTGGAAAAATATTTTTAAAATAAAATTAAAATAATCACTTTTTTCGGAGACGTTTTTCAAGTTAATGTGTCTATCTTAGTAAGCAAACATTAAATTGTTTTTTTTAATTATTTTGGAGTACTATGAAGAACTGATTACATAATTGTTTTTAATTACAAGTATGGTGGTCTGCTTATAAATATGTGTTTACATCATAGTTAATTTGTTCCATTATTTTGGATGACTTATGGATTTAGCACATGTTGTGATGCCCCATCGAGTAGTCGAACTCAGGCAGACTATTAAGAATAAAATAGTATATCTATCAATAAAACGCATTATAGATATATTTTCTTCTCTTATACTCATAGTCATATTCTTACCATTGATGCTGATTGTATATTTAACAATCAAATTAACATCATCAGGTCCTGCCATTTTTAAGCAAGAAAGGTTAGGTTTACTCGGCAAGCCCTTTACTATATATAAGTTTCGTTCAATGTATTATGATGAAAAGAACGATTTAGAGTATTTTATTAAATTCCATAGAGGTACTTTTACTAAAAGTAAAGACGACCCGCGTTTAACACCTTTTGGGAAATATATTAGGAAAACCAGCATAGATGAATTGCCACAGTTATTTAACATATTAATTGGCGATATGAGCTTTGTTGGTCCAAGACCGGTATTAGATTTTCAAATCACTGCTTATCCATATCTGCATGAGTTACGAAATGTAGTGAAACCCGGTCTCACAGGTTATTGGCAAATAAAAAACAGAAGAAACGGCTCAACAATATTTGATATGATAGATTATGATTTAGAATATATTAATAATCTAAGT
>JBAYPL010000073.1:0-11138 GCA_041677745.1 Kapaibacterium sp. (SeqCode) | reverse complement strand
TGAGCTTTCAGAATATGTATTACATGTGGATTCTCAACTTACAAGAAATATACAAGGATTTGAAGTAAGTATATTTAATCTGCTGGAACAATTGGACAAAAAAGTACACACATCTGCTAAGCGAAACAATGAAGAGACATTAAAAAAATACAGGGCTATTTCCAACTCGGTCTATCCTAACGGAATTCTCCAAGAAAGAGCAATAAATATATTACAATACATGACTCAGTCAGAAGAACTAATTGATTTGTTGTTGACAGGAAATAATCTAAGTGCCGACAATCATCACTTCATTTACATTTAATTATATAAATTTGTTTGATTAGCCACTGCACAATAAAATTTTGATTTACGTCCTTATAAATATGGTTGAAATTATAACAGATAGAAATTGCAAGATTACAGAAAATATTTAAAGCCGGAGACGGCAGCACAGATTGGAAATATTGAGTTGATAGCCAGATTGGTAGTTGAAGGATTCATAACCGGTCTGCATCGTTCCCCCTATCATGGCTTCAGTGTCGAGTTTGCAGAACACAGACAATACCGACACGGTGACGAAACAAAAAATATTGATTGGAAAGTATATGCCCGTACAAACAGATTCTATGTCAAGCAATATGAAGAAGAAACAAATCTTCGTGCTATGATAGCAATTGATTCGAGTGCATCCATGGGATATGCATCCAAAGGAAATATTACGAAATTTGAATATTCTTGCTATCTGACTGCCGCACTTGCAACTTTAATGATAAATCAGCGTGATGCAGTCGGAATATCGCTCTATGACAAGGATATCAACAAATTTTTACCTCCACGTTCCAAGCCTTCATACATATCAGAAATTCTGAAAACCTTGAGCAATATCAAGCCTTCAGACGATACACAGACGGCTATTTCACTCGACAAGCTTGCCGAACGCATAAAACGCAGAGGATTAGTTATAATAATGAGTGATTTCTTTGACGATAAACAAGCTGTATTACAAGCCTTGAAACATTTCAGACACAGGAACCATGAAGTTCTGGTTTTTCATATTTTAGATCCGAGAGAGATTGATTTTAAATTGGGTGACGGTGCAAATTTCGTTGACATGGAAACCGGAGAAGAAATGGTTACGATTCCTTCACAACTCCGAAATTCTTACTCCAAAGCTGTGAAGGATTTTATAAATGACATAAGGAGAGAGTGCTATAATCATAACATTGATTATAACTTGATTGATACATCAAAGCCATTTGACAAAGCTTTAAGAGATTATCTTACCAAACGCAGAAAAATGTAATTATCATTTGTACCCGATCATAATCGAAGCGTCAAATTTTGTTTCAATGCGTTTAATATCTCTGAACCACGCTTCACGCAACATTATCCATATATCAGTTTCAGTATAAGCATCACCGGATTCGGTGTTAATCAACATATTGAGTGAGAAGAGTGTATGATTCAAGGGCTTAGTTCGACTATCATGAATAATCATATCATAAATTACAATTTGACCACCGTGATTAAGTGCATCGAAACATTTTTGAAGAAGAGAAACATTTTCCCAAATAGACCTGAAACAAATCACATTAGTAATTAATATCATATCATAACCTTGCCCAATATTGTCTTTGGTAAAATCACCCGACATAATTGTAACCTGGTCTCTGAAGCCGGTAGTTGAAAGATACTCGTCAGCATATTTTGTTACAATAGGCAAATCAAACAAGGTTACAGTGGCTGTAGGATTAGCCTTAATCAGGTTATGAGTATAAGCTCCTTTGCCTCCACCTAAGTCTAATATTTTCTTCACCCCTTTCAGATGGAGTTTCGAGATTACTTCCGGAGCCTCGAGATTGGCTCGCCAGAACATTGAATTGACGAATGATTTCATCCACTCAGGCGATTTGTCTTGCAAGGAATAGAAATGAACTGGTCTTCCCACTTTCACAGCATCTGTCAAGTTAGACCAAACATCCCACAAGTCTGCAAGATGCTCAATATTGCCAATATATTCACTGCTCCCGCGAAGTAAATGTCTTAAAGATTCATCGGTATTGTTATAATGTTGGTCTTTCTTTTCAAGTAAACCTAATCCTACGAGTGCATTCAACAACCTTTCAGTTGATTTTATATCTAAGCTGAGGTTGTCGGCAACATCCTTAGCACTTAAAGAACGGTATCCTAATGATTCAAAAATATTCAACTCACTGGCAGTCAAAATAACCCTGCTTTTTTTAAAGGCAAAAGCTATATCTTCAATAAATTCGAGACTGTTTTCTCTCTTTTTAGATTTGTAGCTATTGTTCATATAATTACCTTTGATAAATTTTAAAAAATGATTTTTTCAAAATACCGTAATAATATTTCCAAATTACAAATTTATTTAATCAAATCAATACAATGTTTGTTTTTTTTTTGAAAAAATCAATTTTTTATCTTAAAACTACACTTTTTGACAATTTATCGTTTTATTTGTAAATGTAAGTATGTATTATTTGGAGAAAAGATGTTAAAAATTGCTGTCATAGGTTGTGGATATTGGGGTAATCATATTATCCGAAATTTCAATTCCTCCCCTCTTTGGGAACTCGTTTATATATGCGATACAGATGAAAAGCATTTAAAAAAATTGGCAGCGATGTATCCTTCAGCAAAAGCAATAAGAGATTCAAATATTATATTTTCCGACAGTAATATTGATGCAGTTGTAATTGCTACACCTGTATCAACTCATTTTGAACTTGCAAAAAAATCACTTCTGTCATCTAAACATACATGGGTAGAAAAGCCTTTGACTTCAAGCTCAGAAGAAGCACAAATTTTAATTGAAATTGCTGACTCGAAGTCATTGATTCTGCATGTTGACCATACTTTTATCTATACACCTTCTGTTCGTAAAATCAAAGAACTCATTGATAATAATGAATTAGGTGATGTTTTATACTTTGATTCCATGCGTATTAATCTCGGATTATTCCAGCATGATGTAAATGTAATCTGGGATTTGGCACCACATGATATTTCCATTCTGGAATATACAGTCGGGAAAAAACCCGTTAGTGTGTCTGCATCCGGAAAATCGTTTTTCAAATATAATAACAGAGATATTGCATCAATGGCTTATGTAACAATTGAATTTGAAGATTCATCTATTGCCCATCTCAATGTTAATTGGCTGTCACCTGTTAAAATCAGACAAATCATCATGGGTGGTACAAAGAAAATGCTTGTTTTCGACGATATGGAATCTGTGGCAAAATTAAAAATCTTTGACAGCGGAGTCGAATTGAGTTCACGGGAAGATATTTATAATACTTTGATTCAATACAGAGTCGGAGATATGTATTCACCGGCTATAAAAAATTATGAAGCTTTGGAATTTGAATGTACACATTTCCATGATTGTATCGTCAAGAATTTAGAGACTGACACAAATGGAAATTCCGGGCTGTATGTGGTCAAAATTCTTGAAGCAGCCAACATTTCATTGATTACCGGTGGTAGTCCTGTTAGATTTTAATTTTGAATTAATAAACAAATTTATTAAATTTATCTTTGTGATTATAACAAAATATTAAATAGTTTTTGGAGGATGACATTATGAGTTTATTTACTCGATTATTGACAACAATTTTGCTCACGATATTGTTTGGAGCAATATGCATATTTGCCCAAGATGATGACTGGAGAAGTTCAGAACAGCTTGATACGAGATTCCCTTATCTGAAAGATAAATATGAAGATACTTTGAATTTACCATTTTCACAAGTATGGGATGCAGCGGTCAAATGTATTGATGACATTAATTGTCAGACTATCACAAAAAATCCGAGATCCGGCGATGACGGTCTATACCGTGGTACCATTACTTCTGATTATTGTGTATTTGCACTTGGTGATACTACACTAAAAAACATGAAGTATTACAGTATTGAAGTACCGTTCATCAGAGGCGGTGTATGGGCTAACGCAAGATTCCAGTATAAGTTCATAATTCGTGAGCTCGAAGCCGGTGGTTGCTATGTTAGAATTATCGGAGAAATCAGCGGTAGAGAAGAACATGTTACCAACAAGGTACATTTCTGGGAATCAAACGGCTTTAAGGAATACCAGATGATGGAAAGATTAAAGATGGAGCTTGGTCTCCCCCATGATTTCAAAGAGAATTTATAGTTGTGAACAAAACTTAAAACTGCATGACGACACCATCATCATTTAAAATAAATGATATGACGGGATGTAAATACTCCTGTAGCTTCATGCAGTTTTTATTTATTTAGATACACTCTCGGAACTCTCTCTTTCAGTGCTGTAGTTATTTCATACGGTATCGTTCCCATAGTTTCAGCCAATTCATAAGCACTTATCACATCATCACCTTGTTCACCGATAAACACGACTTCATCACCGATTTTAATATCGTCATCAGCTGCATCAATCAAACATTGGTCCATACAAATAGTCCCTATCAACTTGTATCGCTTCCCATTTATCAAGCATTCAGCCTTGCCCGACAATACTCTGTGATAGCCATCACCGTAGCCGAAAGGCACAACAGCAACATTTTTCCCCGTATCTGATATATATTTAAGACTATAGCCGACATTATCACCTTTATCAATCCTGTTTAGATTGATAACACGTGATTTCAATGTCAATACCGGTTTTAAGTTTAGTTTTTCCGACATATAAGCATAATCCATATAACCATAAAGTGCAATTCCGGTTCTTGCTAAGTTTAATATCTTATTTTGGAAGTTAAGAACACCTCCACTGTTCAGTGCATGTTTGTATTTAAATCTGTAACCTTTTTCTTCGAGCTCTGCCAAGGCATTTTCAAATTTCATCAATTGATTCTCTGCAAAAGTTCTGTCTTCAAGTTCAGAACTTGCAAGATGAGTAAGCACTCCAATCATCTCAATACCATCAAATTTTCGACATTCCTCCATGAATTTTACCGCATTTGAAGTGTCAATGCCGTCTCGGTTCATTCCGGTATTCAGAAACAGATGTGATTTGATTTTCATGTTTCTCGAAACTGCTTCATTCGAAAGTTTACGTACAACATCCAAGTCCTCGACTGATGCCTGAAGATTATAGGCACAATATAAATCAATATCATATTCAGTACCCGGAATGAGTACGAAAATTTCGCCGGTATCACCTGAATTTCTTAATTTTACAGCTTCGTCTGCAAATGCAACAGCCAGAATTCTACACCCTTCTTCTCTTAATGTTTTAGCAATTACTACAGAACCGTGTCCATAAGCATCTGCTTTGATGACAGGCATTATTTCTGTCTCTGGTGAGGCTGCCCTTATCATGTTTAAATTGTGTCTTAAATAGTTAAGATTAATTTCTGCTACAGTTGAACGCATTTTTTGGTACTTCTTATTAAAAAAAATATTACTTTAATATTTTGAAATATTGTAAAGAATAAAAAAGTATTGACGATTTATTTTAAAATATGCTATAATCAAATTGAGGTAGAACATTTTGAAAAAACAAAATTTCCTTATCAGCCTTTTAATTAGTATCGGTATTGTTATATGCTCATTACTTGGAGCTTGCTCGTCAGTGGATGTCTGTCCAGACAATCCGGCATACGGGAATTCTGGTAAATCGGTTAATAGTTCTCAGGACGAGCTGGGACCTTATATTTTTGACAGGGAAATGATTTATACTGTAAGAGATAAAAAAACCTCAGATTTTAAAATCTATTCATCATTGATTAAGCAAAATAATCTGACTCCTTCTCTTCCCCTAATTGATAAAGAAATTAATTCATTGAAAGGTGCGGGACTGATGAAAATTTACAGAAAGCCTGTCCTTGGTACAACTTATTCATATTTTGCAGCATTAAGTCAAAACTCAATAACACCGAACAGTGATATATTTTTTTCCTTGAAAGATGCTAACGATAAATGGACAACGCCAAAGTCCGCAGAAAATATAAATTCCGAGTATTTTGAATCATATCCGTCCTTGTCACACGATGGAGATATCATCGTTTTTGCATCTGACAGACCGGACGGATACGGTGGAATTGATTTATATGTATCATCCAAAAACTCGGAGGGCAATTGGAGCAAACCTCTGAATCTCGGTAACGGGATAAATACTGAAGGAGATGAGATTTCACCCTTTATATGTAATGACGGCAGTCTGATGTATTCTTCAAACGGTTTGTCTGCCGATAAAACATTTGATATTTATATTGCAAGTGATGAGCTGGACGGTAATTGGAACAATCCTCATAAGTTGCCATCTCCGATTAATAGCAAATTCAATGAAATATCAGCTTCTGTTTTTGACAATATGATTTATTTATCTTCGGACAGACCCGGAGGATGTGGCAATTACGACATATATTCATTCGTTCACTGTGGTGATGTTCTACTTGAAGGCACAGTGGAAGGAGAGACACCGGAAATTCCACTCGAAGGTAAATTATACTTACTTAACTCGGATAGAGAAGTCATAAGCATAAGTGACATTAATTCCGACGGTAAATTTGTTGTAAACCTAAGTCCTTCAAATATTTATTATTTAAGATATTTTAATAATTGTGTTCCAAATTATGTACCCGAACAGAAGATAGCTGCCCCTTGTTCTGACTCTACAGTAGTGAAAATGATAGCTAAATTTATTATTCCGGAAGGAAAAAAGAAATTTGATTTTGCGAACTACAAGGTACCATTTTTTGTATCGGGATACTACCATCCAAATACTCCGACCAGTCTTGAAAATTTAAGATTAAAATTTGCATACAATCTGATTGGTAATGATGAAGGAAGCAGGTATATTGAAGAGCCGAGTGAGATTTATGACGATTATTCATTGATAGTCAAACAAGCTCTTGACGAAGTAGTGGAACACATAAATAAGATGCTCGAAGCTGCTGATGGTGAATGCATTGCAAGTTCTCAAAGATTTGTAGTGAAGGTTTATGGTTTTGCTGACCCGCGTTCAATGTCTGAATTTTCAATTTATAATGAAGAGAACATAAACGATTCGGTTCTTGACTTCCAAATTGAAAAGGGCGATAAAATCAATAACATTCTGTTATCACAACTTCGTGCATATTTTACTGCCCGTTACATCATGACAAGATTGAAATCCATGACCAAAGTCGAGCTTTATAAACTTGTAAAATGGGAGATTGAAGGACTGGGTATAGATGAAAGCGAAGAAACAAGCAACGAATTGAAACGTAGGGTTAACGTCGAAATTGGCTTGTCTGATAATTAACTGATATATTAAGCAATTAATATGTTTCTGTATTATAATTGGCTACTGACAAATAAGCGGTTTTTGAGATTGTATTGAAAAAGCAAAAAGGAAACCATGGATTACAGGGTAATATTGCATTTCAAAAATTGAAATAATTTGTTAAATTCAGCATAAAATGTTAATTTAAAATTCAATTTGGTAAAAATTTCAAAAAAGATTTACAAAAATTGTGATTTAATCGTCTTAAGCGTTTATTTTATATTATCAAAGAAGAAATGGCACATAAAGTTCATAAAGTAGTCATAGGCGGCTTAGAGTACAAACTTACAAGTGATGACGAGACTCTGTTGCGAAATGCCATAGAGCTTGTTAATGCAGAATTGGAGTATCTTGAGAAACAATCGGAAGTTAAATTGCCTCTTACGCAATTATATGTATTGGCGGCTTTAAATTTAGCAGAGAAATATTCTTTACTTAAAGATGAACATGATACCGATAAGAAATATATTCATGATGAATTAAGTAAAATGACTGAGTTGATTAATGGTTCGGTATCAAATTAAAAGTTCTTTGAATTAGTGTTTAGTTTTAATCGGTCGTAAAGTACTGTCGTTGTCTAACGAATGTATTAAGAACTATAAATTACACACTCAGGGATTAGTCTCAGATTATGTAAGGCAGGCCTCAGTATCTCTTTTGATGCAGTTTCTATAAGCTCAGTGGAAGTCAGAAATAGTCGGGCTACTTTACCCGCGCGTTACGTGAGAGGTTCTCTAAACCCTCCGCGACCGAAGTATTTCTGTGGAAATGCTTTGAAGGCAGTATTTTGCGACCTTTATTAGTTTTAATATTAAAATAGTTTTTTAGGAGTTAAGATTTATATGGATTTTACGATAATAGTTATATCTTGTATAGCCGGATTTGTTGTTGCTTACATAATTGGAAACATTTCTACAAAAAAACAATCACAAAAAATTATCAACGAAGCTGAAAATTCTGCTAAAAGTATTGTTAAAGATGCTGAAAATGATGCAAAAAACATTAAGAAAGAAAAAATCCTCGAAGCGAAAGAAGAATGGCACAGAAGAAAACAGGAATTTGAACTCGAAGCTAACCAAAAAAGAGCTAAAATATCAGAATCCGAAAAGCATGTAAAAAAGCGTGAGGAAGGTATTGAACAGAAACTCGACTTGATATTGAAGAAAGAAAAACATTTTCAAACTGTCGAGGAGGATGTTGCTAAAAGAGAACTTGCTATAAGAGAAAAACAATCACACTTAGATAAACTTATAAATGAGCAGCAAAAAAAATTAGAACAGATAGCAGGACTCTCTAAAGAAGAAGCGAAAAAACAATTGATTGACAGTTTTGTCAATGAGGCTAAAAGCCAAGCTGCATTACAAATAAGACAAATAAGAGAGGAAACAAAATCAATAGCAAATCGGGAAGCACAAAATATAATAGTTCAAGCAATACAGAGAACTGCTTCAGATCACAGCGCCGAAAACACTGTTTCGGTTGTTAATCTTGAGAGCGATGAAATGAAAGGTCGTATTATCGGACGAGAAGGCAGAAATATTAGAGCTTTTGAAGCTGCAACCGGTATTGATTTGATAATTGACGATACTCCCGAAGCAGTTGTTATTTCCGGGTTTGATCCTTTCAGAAGACACGTCGCTAAAGTTGCTCTCGAAAAATTAATGCTTGATGGTCGTATTCATCCTACCCGCATTGAGGAAATCGTTGAAAAGACTCGGAAAGAACTTGAGGGTGAACTTGGTTCAATCGGTGAACAATCCATCATGGACCTTGGGATACATACAATGCACCCCGAATTGCTTAAGCTTATAGGGAAGATGAAATATCGTACTAGTTACGGTCAAAACCTCCTAAACCACTCAATTGAGGTATCTCACCTTTGCGGTATTATGGCTGCCGAACTCGGATTGGATGTACAGATTGCCAAACGTGCCGGATTGCTCCATGATGTAGGTAAGACTATTGAACAAGACCCAAGTCCGCATGCTTTGCTCGGATTTGATCTTGCTAAAAAGTATAAGGAAAAACATGTAGTTTGTAATGCAATAGGCGCTCACCACGAAGATATCGAAATGGAAACTCCTATTGCTGTACTCGTACAAGCAGCTGACTCGATAAGCGGTGCCAGACCGGGTGCAAGAAGAGAATCCCTTGAAAATTACGTGAAGCGACTTCAAAAACTCGAAGAAATCGCTATGAGCTTCAATGGTGTTTCAAAATCATTTGCCATTCAAGCAGGCAGAGAGATTCGTGTAATTGTAGAGCCCGAAAAAGTTGACGATTTATTGGCTGACCAGACAGCATCGGATATTGCTACAAGAATTGAAAGTGAAATGGAGTATCCGGGACAGATTAAAGTTACTGTTGTAAGAGAAAGAAGAAGTATGGCAATCGCAAAATAAATAGTTTTTCAAACTGATAGAGAGTATTTCCCTTGTAATATGTTTACAAATGAAGTACTCTTTTTTCATTATGTTGTAGTTTGTCATTTTATAAAACTGTATTTTTGCATGTTTAGCATGATTTATAAACTTGCTAAAATATTACTTAAGTAATTTTTCATGTAGTTTTATAAAGAAAATGCTTCTGATTCGTCTATTTACAAAATTTCCTATTGATGCAATGAAATTATTCTTTATAATATTAATCAGCATATTAACAAATTTCTATGTACTCCAATCAGATACAATCTATTGGGCTGACAAACTTGTTGGATTTTCTTCGCAAACAGGAAATAAGGAATATTCTGCCAATCAGGCTATCGGTAAGCCGGACATTAAGCCCGAACAAGGACAATCAGCATGTGCATGGATGCCTAAATTACCCACAGACAGAATAGAATGGATCAGAGTAAAATTTCCTCGAAGAATTCATGTCAGCAGAATTTATATTTCAGAGAATCTGAATCCCGGTGCAATAACAAAAATCATACTATATGATTCATTAGGACGCGGCAAATTAGTATTTTCTAACAATAAGGTGGCAAATAGACCATTGCAAGGTCGCTTATCGGTATTTGACATTGAAACAAGCGGATTCACAAGTAATGAGATGAAAATCGAAGTAAATGTTACAGGATACCTTGAGAATTATCAAATTGATGCGATAGGAATTTCAAGTAAACCCTTGGATTACGAGACTAAAATTAATCATATTCAAGATACTACAGAATATGTAAAAGAAAAGTTAGACAGCAACATAAACAGTATTTACAGTGAATTGGCTCCGATAATTTCATCTGATGGCAGGACACTCGTATTTACAAGAGAAGGACACCCTGATAATATAGGTGACAAAAAAAAGCAGGACGTTTGGATTTCAAGAATTGACAGTAACGGAGTTTTTCAAAAAGCTGAGAACATTGGACCTCCTATCAATGACGAGAATGCAAATTTTGCAATTTCTGTCTCAACTAATGCAAATTCTATTTTCTTAGGAAATATCTACCTGCCTGACGGAAACGCAAAATCAGGATTTTCTTCATCTGTATATGATGGATACACTTGGTCATATCCGGATTCAATTATAATAAAAAACTATTATAATTTAACGACAAAATCAAGCTTCTGTCTTGCAAACAATGGGAAAATACTTATTACTGCAATAAAACGTAATGACAGTTTCGGCAATACTGACTTATACGTAAGTTTTTTAGATAAAGACGGAACCTGGACTGAACCCAAAAATCTTGGTTCTCAAATCAATACAGCAGCGGAAGAGTTATCCCCGTTCCTTGCATCAGACAACAAAACCTTGTACTTCTCAACCTCTGGCTTACCGGGTTACGGTGATACAGATATGTTCTTTTCTAAACGACTCGATGATACTTGGACAAATTGGACAGAACCGGTAAATCTAGGTCCTTCCATCAATACTGA
>JBAYPL010000072.1:0-11198 GCA_041677745.1 Kapaibacterium sp. (SeqCode) | reverse complement strand
AATGTTCAATTCTAATCCTTCCGGTATTATTCGCTTAGTATTACCTATCAATCCGCCTCCGGTTATATGTGAGATACCTGTCAAGAGTCGGTTTTCAACAAGCTCAATGACACCATTAAGGTAACATCTGTGGACCTTAAGCAAGGCTTCGCCAACTGTCTCGCCCAGGAAATCAACATAATCATCAACATTATATTTGGGAAACAATACAGCACGAGCCAGCGAATATCCGTTTGTATGCAATCCGGTGGACTTAAGACCGATCAACACATCACCTTTACGTATGTCTGAACCGTTGACTATATTTTTCTTGTCAACAATTCCTATGATTGTTCCGGATACATCATACTCACCAGCATTATACATTGAAGGCATCTCGGCAGTTTCCCCGCCTATTAAAGCAGTGCCTGTTTGTCTGCATGAAGTAACAAAACCTTCGATAACTTTTACTGCAACGTCGGGTTTAAGCTCTCCTGTTGCAAAATAATCAAGAAAGAATAAGGGTTTGGCGCCACAGCAAAGTATATCATTGATACAATGATTAACTAAACATTGACCGATAGTGTCATGCTTATCCATCATGAAAGCAACTTTTAATTTAGTTCCAACTCCGTCAGTACTTGCAACGAGAATAGGATGTTCATAATCTTTAAAAGATGCATCATAGAATCCACCGAAAAGCCCAATGTTTGATAATACTTTGTCACTGTGTGTTGATTTCACAAGTGGCTTGATTCTGTCAACCGTCTCTTCACCGGCGGCTATGTCAACCCCTGATTCTTTGTAAGATATCGCCATGATAACTCAATTTACTATCAAAAAAAACAAAAGTAATCAATAAAAGATTGATTTCAAAATGATGTTTATAATTATTTATTGGCTTGTTATGTCTATGATTTTCATTAGCACCAGCTGAATACTGATTCTAATTATTGACTAATACTTAGAGTTGGTCCAGTTCATCGGCAATCTGTTGCAACTTATAAATTTCGGCATATTTCCCGTTGATTTGCATCAATTCTTCATGATTACCTTGTTCAATAATTTTCCCTGCATCTAAAACGATGATATTATCAGCATGTTTAAGTGTTGACAAACGATGTGATATAATAAGCGTCGTTCTGTTTTTCATGAATTTTTTTAATTCATTGACAATATAATCTTCGGTGTTGGCATCAACAGCTGACAGAGAATCATCTAAAATAAGAATCTTAGGTTCACGCAGTAATGCTCTTGCAATAGCCACTCTTTGTTTCTGACCGCCGGATAAAGTTATGCCTCTTTCACCGAGCTCAGTTTTATATCCGTCTTGGAAAGTCAGGACTTCTTCTGATAATTTACACATTTTAGCAATTTCTTCGATTCTATCATCGCTTGCATCAGGTTTACCAAACTTAACATTATTTTCTATTGTGTCGGAAAATAAAAATGAGTTTTGCGAAACAAAGCCTATGTCAGCCCTTAAATCATCGAGTGGGTACTTTTCTATTGGTACACCGTCAATCAGAATTTCACCTCCGGTAGGTACGAAAAGTCTTGGAATCAAATTTGCAATGCTACTCTTACCGCTGCCGACAGCACCCACAACTCCGAGTGTCGAGCCTGGTTCAACAGTAAATGACACGTCATTGATGACCTTAGGTAATAGTGGTGAATATTGCAAGGATACATTTTTATATTCAATCTTACCCGATTTGATAATGTTGTCTTTATCAGTGATTTCATTATCAATAATTTCTGGCTCAATGTCCAAAAGTTTGCCCAATCTTTCAGACGAAGCTGACCCTCGCTGAACGAGGTTTGTAACCCAGCCAACAGCCGCTACCGGCCATATAAGGAGCTCAAGATATATGAAAAATTGGGTCAAATCCCCGAGTGTAGATTCTCCTTCGAGAACCTTCATACCTCCGTATGCAAGGACACTCAATTGGGACAATCCGACCAACACCATCAAAGTAGGCATCATAAATGCTTCAAGCCGTGCGAGCCGGAGGTTTTTTATAAGATATTTTTTACTTAATCTTGAAAATCTGATGCTTTCAAATGCTTCACGGGTATATGCTCTAATTACTCTGGCACCTGAAATCGCCTCTTGAGCCTGTGTCGTCAAATCAGCAAATTGTGCTTGTACATCCTTGAAGGCAATATGAATTTTTTTCCCGATGAGATATGTTACATAAGCAACTATTGGTAAGGGGATGAGACCTACAAGTGCTATCCATGGGTCAAGGCTGAACATAAAATATAATGCAAAAGTAAAAGTAGCCAATGTATTTGATGAGTACATTATCGCCGGTCCAAGAAACTCACGAGCGGATGGAATATCATTTGTGGCATAAGCCATCAGATTTCCGGTTGGATTCTTATGGAAAAAAGATGATGATTGAACTTTTATAGAATCGAACATATCATTTCGTAAATCATATTCAATTTCTCTGGATGCAACAATGATTGTTCTTCTTGTCCAGAACATGAAAAATCCACTTATTAAAACGAGCAACAATATCTTTGATATCTCTGTCATTACGTCTCCCATTGTAAATTGCTCCATTGAAATCATGTCAATAGTTGAACCTACTATTCTTGGTACGTATGTTGATGCCAAATTTGATATTGTTACAAAAAAGAATCCTAATATCAGCTTGTGTTTGTATTTACTGAGGTAAGGGTATAATCGCTTTAATTCTTTCATTTATGCATTAGTGATTTCAAAATGTAATTGACGTATTATTCTGATAAAAATTAGATTACTTTAACTATGAATAAGGCAAATCAAAAAAAATATTTAAAAGTTATTAATTCCTAAATTATCTAACAAATATAAGTTGAATTCGTTATTACAGCTTTTAAATTTTTAGATTAATAAAATGACTTTAACTATCGGCGTCGTTGCTGCTGCAATATTTTGGTTTATAATGTTCTCTGTTTCGACAGAATTCACAAAATTGATTCATTACAATTACTTTTGGTATGCAATGAGTATATCAACATTAAGCCTCACAGTATATTCACTAATTAATCAGAAGTCTAAGCTTAAAGATTTATTCAAGTTTGAAAAAAAGTATATTCTAATCGGAATTGTCCATGCAATACTATTATACTTATTGTCGCGATTTGGCATGTGGTTACTTGTTTATATGTTTGATTGGGCTACTTCTCAGATAGAAGCAATATATCAAACTCGTAATCAAGCAAGTCCTTATTTAATCGGAGCTTTATTGTTCTTTTTAATAGCACCTGCCGAGGAAATATTTTGGAGAGGATTTGTTCAAAACAGATTCATTACAAAGTTCGGTTTAAAACAAGGCACAGTGATAACGATTTTCTTATATACCTTTGTACACATTTGGGCAATGAACCCATTATTGTTACTTGCAGCTCTGGTACTTGGTGTTCATTGGAGCATAATGTATTCTAAGTACAGAAGCATAGTACCCGGAATAATTTCGCATGCATTTTGGGATTGTCTTATATTTGTAATTTTACCCGTAAATATTTAATAAAGGTTGCATTATGCCTAATATATTTGAGTTTAACGGAATCAAACCGGTTATTCATGAGTCAGCTTTCATACATCCTAATGCGACAATTACCGGTAGTGTTGTCATCGGGAGAGATGTATATATCGGTCCTGGAGCAGCATTAAGGGGAGACTGGGGAGACATAATAATCGAGGACGGTTGCAACGTACAAGAAAATTGTACGATTCATATGTTCCCCGGGGTTACGGTTAGATTGCACGAGGCGGCACATATCGGTCACGGTGCTGTTATACATGGTGCTATTATCGGTAGAAATTCATTGATAGGTATGAATGCCGTTGTGATGGACAATGTTGTTATTGGCGAAGAGTGTATCGTCGGAGCTTTGTGTTTTGTGCCTGCCGATATGAAAATACCGGATAGAAAAATCGTAGTTGGTAATCCGGCAAAAATCATTAAAGATGTCAGCGACGAAATGATATCATGGAAGTCCCAAGGTACAAAATTGTATCAGACGCTTCCTGAAGATTGCTATGAGTCTTTGACAGCCTGTGAACCTTTGAGAGAAACCCCTGCTGTTAAGCCTCAACCGGTAATCAATTACAAAACTTGGAATGAGACAAAGACTTGAGATTGGATGAATAGTACCATAATATGTGACAGAGAAATTGAATTTAAAGTAACTAATTCCTGAGAAAAATCAAACCCACCACTGAAATCGTGTGCTATTTAATTTTTACTCGGTCGCAGGATTCATTAGTGATGTTAGTCTGGTTCATACAATAAAAATTTGTTAGAATAAAATATTAATTGATGCGTTGTAAGGTTATGTTTACTGCATTCATACGATTAATTACTTGTATTCAATACAAGTTTGTAGGATGATTAATTATTTATATTAGAATTAACTTATAACTAAGGTGATTATTAAATATATCACTCATAATTTTATATTACAGGACTGAATATGAGGACTTCAGGAGTGCTTATGTCCATAAAGGAAGCAAGTGAATGGGCAACTCAACACATTAGAAGAAAAGTGACACCATCTAATATTTCATATCTTATTCAATATGGGAAAATAAAGAAATTTGGTTATAATGGTTCAACAGTAGTTGATTTGAATGAATTAGAAGAATATTATAAAAATCTTAGTGTTAACAAAGAGGATGCTTGGCGTAATCAGTTAGGAGATGACTTAAACTGGACCTTATCATTTGATAAATATAAGGAAGCTGAAACAACAAAGCATGTTCACAGGTTACACCCTTACAAAGGAAAATTTATTCCACAATTAGTTGAATACTTCCTGGATAGTCATACTGATAAATTTAAGAAGGATATATATTTTTCACCTGGAGATATAATTTTAGACCCATTTTGCGGTAGTGGTACTACAATGGTTCAAGGAAACGAACTTGGTATTCATATTGTAGGGATTGATGTTTCTGCTTTTAATGCATTGATTTCAAATTGTAAAGTTAAGAGGTATGATTTAGATGATGTCCAAAAAGAAGTGGATTCAATAACTAATAATTTAAAACTTTTCTTGTCAAACAGTAATACTATTAAATTTGAAGATGCACTATTGAAGGAACTGAACGATTTCAATAACAAATATTTCCCTGTACCTGAATACAAATATAATGTCCAAAGGAAAATTATTGATGGAGACAAGTATGGCGCTGAAATAGCTCAAGAATTTCTTCCAGTATATATGAAATTAGTTAAAGAATTTGGTATAGAGCTTTTACAGTCAAATTCAAATTCATTCTTAGAAAAGTGGTTTAGTAAACATGTGAGAGATGAAATTGATTTTGTTTTCTCACAAATTAAGGAAGTCAAAAATCTACGAACTAAAAGCTTATTAAGCGTAATGCTCAGCAGGACAATACGGTCATGTAGAGCAACAACACATGCGGATTTGGCAACATTAAAGGAACCAGTAATTACAACATATTATTGTGCCAAACATGGAAAAATCTGTAAGCCGCTTTTTTCAATTCTAAAATGGTGGACAAGTTACTGTAAAGATACAATTAAAAGAATCAATCAATTTGACACATTAAGAACAAATACTTTTCAGTACTGCGCTACTGGCGATAGCAGGAATATTGATATAATTAATTACTTAGAATCAAAAAAACCTGAATTTGCTAAAATAATTAAAAATAAAAAAATAAAGGGAATATTTTCAAGCCCTCCGTATGTGGGGTTGATAGGCTATCATGAACAGCATGCGTATGCTTATGATTTATATGGATTTGAAAGAAAGGATAATCTTGAGATTGGTTCCTTGTTCAAGGGGCAAGGCAAGGAAGCCAGGGAATCTTATGTAAACGGAATATCTGAGGTCCTTTTGAATTGCAAAAAGTATTTAGCCGATGATTATGATATATTTCTTGTTTCAAATGACAAATACAATCTGTATCCTACAATAGCTCAAAAAGCCGGTTTGCAGATAGTCAACCAATTTAAAAGACCCGTTTTGAATCGGACAGAAAAAGATAAAGGTGCATATTCAGAAATTATTTTTCATTTGAAGTCAATTAATTTATGAAATTTATTATAAATAAATGATACAATTGACATAAAACACGTAAATAAAGTAGAAATATATGCTAATTAATATCAACCATAACGAAAGAATATAAGAAGTGCTAAAAAGCAGTATCAGACGCAAGCTTCAAACTTATAATCCCGAACCTGCTGTAATGCCGTTTCATGCCAGGTTATTAGGTAAAGATAGATTGGCACTTTATGCTTTCATTCATTCTCTAAATACAAATTTTGGTACAACAATATTCGAACCTGTTGCTTTAACGCTCGCTTCAACAAATTTTCAAGAAGCTTCATCACAACAAATTGCCGGAGAAGTTATTTCTTCTGAATCACAGCTTGTAATACAAAGGATAATGGATGAACTTTCTGTATCTTCAATTGATCCAAACAAAGAAAATGAAACTGAAGCATTACGACAGGTTTGCCAATCAGGTGTAATGCGTAAAATAAAAACTACAAGAGTTGATTTGAAATTAATTAACCATGATAACGTAATTTATCTTATTGATATTAAAACAGCTAAACCTAATGCAGGGGGATTTAAGGAATTTAAACGAACATTATTGGAATGGACAGCTATAATTCTTGCAATTAACCCGAACGCACAGGTTGAATCCATGATAGCAATTCCATATAATCCGTATGAGCCTCAGCCTTATAAACGTTGGACAATGAGAGGTATGCTGGATTTGAGCAGAGAGTTAAAAGTCGGAGTCGAATTTTGGGATTTTATTGGAGGAGAAGGTGCCTATGTGAATTTATTAAATTTATTTGAAAAAGTTGGGATAGATCTAAGTGATGAATTAGACCAATATTTTTCTCGTTTTATCAGAAAATGATTTAAAGGTCTTCAATTTCAACTCTCTAATCGTAATTGATTAATCCCCGTAACAAGTTCACCATTCACTGACCCCCATATTGCAATTCCTGAGCACGAAAAACGTCACAAATCAACTGCATTTAATCAAATTACCAGAGAATATTTTTTAATTATTGAGATAAATTGATATGAGATTAGTAACTTATATAAAGAAAGATTTAAGCCGTTCACTCGGACTTATGATAGATGATTCTGTTTATGATTTACAGAAATCAGCATTTGCCGTTGGTCATAAATTGCCTGATAATATGTTGGAGTTCATCAATGGTGGTGATAATTATCTAAATATAGCACGTGAAGTAGAAATAAAAATTAAAAAATCCGGCCAAGTAGTTCCCGAGAAGTACCATAGATTAGATTCACCTGTACCAAACCCGCCTTCCATGCGTGATGCCTATGCATTTCGCCAACATGTAGCTGCTGCACGTCGTAACAGGGGAGTAGATATGATACCGGAATTTGATTCTTATCCGATATTTTATTTTACTAATCATAAAGCTGTCTTTGGTGAAGGTGATATAATACTTGAAAAAGACCATTTTGAAAAACTTGATTTTGAGCTTGAGTGGGCAGCAATTATTGGTAAAGGCGGAAAAAATATCAGTTCAAAAGATGCTGATAAATATATAGCTGGTTTCACAATTATGAACGATTTATCCGCTCGTCGTCTTCAAATGGAAGAAATGTTGCTTAATCTCGGTCCTGCTAAAGGTAAGGATTTTGCAACAACATTGGGTCCATTCATGATTACTCCTGATGAACTTGATGACAGGAAGATAGAAACTCCTTTCGGCAATCAATACAATCTCGAAATGACGGCATTTCATAATGGTAAGAAGATTTCTATTGGCAATACAGCGGACATGACTTGGACTTTTGCGGAGATAATAGAACGTGCTTCCTATGGTGTCGAGCTATATCCCGGAGATGTTATTGGTTCAGGCACTGTCGGTACGGGATGTTATCTCGAACTCAATGGAACTTGGGCAAGAGAACATAAAGAACGGGGTGATGACTTCGCACCGATTTGGCTCATGGACGGCGATACTATTGAACTCAGAGTCGAACGGCTTGGTTCATTGAAAAATCGGATGGTTTTATCAAATAACAATGTTTCAATATTGGGTAAGAAAAAGGCTATCTAATGTTCCGAACAATTAACCCGAATGAAGTTAAACAAAGTGAAGTTCAGAAATGGTTGACCGGTGGTGTTGCTCCGCGTCCAATAGCTTTTGTTTCGACTATCAGCAAAGATGGTATTAAAAATCTCTCTCCTTTTTCGTTCTTCGGAGCATTCGGCTCCAATCCGCCGGTTGTAGCTTTCTCACCGGCAAGACGTGGGCGTGACAACACCTTGAAAGACACTTATAATAATTTGATTGATTTGAAGGAGTGTGTGATACATGCAGTCACTACGGACATTGTACAACAAATGAATCTCGCATCGAGCGAGTTCCCTCCTGAAGTTGATGAGTTCAATATTGCCGGTTTTACTCCGATAGAATCTCAGATTGTAAAGCCGTACAGAGTGAAAGAATCTCCGTTTGCAATGGAATGTAAATTGCTCCAAATGATTGAACTAGGCGGAAAGAACGGCTCCGGTAATTTGGCAATTTGCGAAGTACTACTGTTTCATATAAATGAAGATGTTATTACTAATGACCGGATTGATCCTTTTAAAATTAGACATACTGCAAGAAATGGTGGAAATTGGTACACCGTCGCCGACAACAACTCCATGTACGAGCTTCCTAAGCCGTCTCATGATAAGGCTGTAGGTTTCTATGCATTGCCGGAATTTGTCAGGCTATCTAATATTCTCACTGCAAACGATATTGCTAAGCTGGCTTCAACAGACAATATTCCCTCATCTTATGAAGCAATGAAATTTTTTGATGTTTTGAATATTGATAATAATTTATCGGATTACAAATCAGAGTTCAGAAATACCGTTATTTCTGGTAAGGAAATTCATGACATTTACTGTCTTGATACTATAAAGTCTGCACTCAGAGAAGGTGATATCGAATTTGCTCTTAATACAATGGCTATTTGTTCGGATAGATAATTTCGAAAAAGTTAAGTAATTAAAATCAGCCCGATTGTCGAAGTCGCGGCTGATTTTTTTAATTTATATTTTCAAATCAGGCTAAGCTGTTCACTTTTCGGTAAACATTCCAAGTAATTCGATATGAATAATTCCTCACCCTTTTGGTCAGAGCCGGGCGAAACATTCCGCATGCCGTAAGTCAAGTTCCATGGAATAATATTTGCAAAAGAAAATAATTCACGGATATAATCACTATCGTCGTAAGTAATTAACCATTTGTGCTTACAATTACGCATCGTTTCTGCAAATTTAATATGGTCAAATGTCTTATGTAAATTCCCATTTTTTCCGTATAGTGCCGATTTACTTGCAGAATAATACGGGGGATCAAGGAAAATAAAAACGTTTTCTCCATCTGCTTTTACCAATTCTCCATAATCCAGATTTTTAATGGTAGTATCTTTCAGGACTTCAGACAATTTTTTCAGCCTGACAATGCTGCTTTCCGTAAATCTCCCTTGAAAAGCATGCTCACTGTAGCCACCGCTCAAACTTGTCCCCGAAAAAGTAATTCTATTATAGATAAAGAATGCTGCTGCTCTTTCCAAATCATTAAAACAATCCAAATTATCATTCAAAAATTTATGCAGCTCTTTTCCATTTAAAAATTTGTTTAGATTATTCTCTTCCCGACAAAGAACATATACCCGTAATATTCTTTGTACTTATAGTAGAGTTCAGATTCATACCTTTGCGAAGATGCAAATTCTTCAGCAGTTTTGCTACCCTTATGTTTTTCTAAAAATGATTTGATATTTAAAGCTTGCATACCATAATAATCAGTCCAAACGGTTTCCGGCAGAATAAATGTGGCAATCGGTAGATACCCTGCATCTTCCAATTGTACTACTTTTTTTGAAACTGTATCTATCTCAGGATAGATTTTATTCCAAAATTCATTGATTTCAGCAGGTCGTTCTTTACTAAACCATGTATTCTCTGTTATAGCTATATACCCGCCGATTTTCAAGTATTTACGCCATTCGTTTATACCTCTTTCAAAGCCGATATTATATATCGAGCCTTCAGACCAAATCAAATCCAATTCTTTATCTTCAAAAGGAAGATTATGCATGTCACCGACTATGCCTTTGACTCTGTCTTGTAAATTTTGCAGCGAAAAATTGTGATTAAACTTATCTATAAAAGCCTTCCAAGAGTCAATACCAATAATTTGGCAAGGTGTATTATGTGCAAGTGTCATAGTTTGCCCACCTGTGCCGCAACCAATATCTGCGATTTTTGACTTCTCTGTGAGATTGTTGATAAAACTTAGAGCTTTCAAAGTTTCCACACTATTTCCGGGTCCTTGTCGCTCAGTATCGGAAAAAAAATCATAGATAGTGTTCAAATCGAAATCGTATATTGTCTGATTTTCAGAACTCATCATTTAATTTCCTCATATTAAAAAAATCTTGCCTAATACTTTCTATCCAAGTTATGCCTGACATAAATCATTTACATATTGAAGTCTAATTTTTCATTAAGTGAAATATCATAGCGTCGGTGTATTATGAAAAACTCTTCCGACGCTATCATGATTTAATATCAAAAGTATAATTAAAAACTCAATACGGCTGAATATCAATCAGTAATTGACTTTTTGCAACATTGTCTCCGGTTTTTACATGTATATGCTTGACGACACCATCAGCAGGGGATGTAACAAGATTTTTCATTTTCATAGCTTCAAGAATCAACAGCTTATCACCTGTATTAACCTTATCTCCTGTGTTTACACTTACCTCTCTAATGATTCCGGGGATAAACGCTTTTACTGAGGATTTATCGAACCCTTTGAAAATTTTCCTCATCGAAAACTTCCTGGTAAAAGTAGTCCGATAAACAGTATCATCGAGTACAAAGTCTGTGAATTGCTCGCTCATTTTTTCTCCTTAAAATGGTGGGATACCGTGTTTTTTAAATGGTCTGTTTTCTTTCTTGTCAGCAGCAATGTGCAGAGAATGCAATACGTGGTCTCTAAGTTCATCTTCAGTAACAACAGCGTCAATATAACCCGCCGACGCAGCCTTATAAGGATTAGCAAATTTGGCGGTATATTCTTCTACTTTCACTCGCCGCATAGCATCGGGGTCATTAGCTTCAGAAATTTCTTTTTTGAAAATTATATTTGCAGCGCCTTCCGGACCCATTACAGCAATTT
>JBAYPL010000071.1:0-11287 GCA_041677745.1 Kapaibacterium sp. (SeqCode) | reverse complement strand
GATGGTAAGGAGATACAAAAAGGTATTGCAAGCGAAACTATTCATATCCAAGATTTGCCTTCAGGCTCTTATTATCTTATATTAAGCCGAAGTAATAAACTGATGTATTCAAAATTTATAAAAGAGTAAACGAAATACCGTATTTCTCAAAATAATTTTTATTTCTTGAAGCAGGCTGAGACTGATTCTTTAAGTATGTTTAATATTAACACTCAAAAAAAAATATAAATTATTTGTTTTGATTAGATGAGTCAAGCAATCTCTGCCTTTCTTTTCCGTATTCGATAAAATTTCGCTCGGCTCGCATCCTGACTGAATCAATCACCGAGGTAAATAATTTCGGGTCATTTCGGAATAATTCCATAGAATAAGTGCGAAATTTGGATTCTGAAAAACCTTTATCAGCAAGGAATTTCCTTATTTGCGGATTAGCAGTGGCTGTATCGGGAAATTTTTCCCTGATTAAAAGTATTTCGTAATACAAATCAGAAAATTCGTTTATTTTCTTTTCATCGTTATTACAAGACAAACAAGTCAACATAACTAACAGCATCAAAACAATTCTTTTCATAATAATAATCTTTAAATAACTAATGTCAATCCAATTTTGTAAGCATCAAAGTAGAGTGGCGCATCTGAACCAAACGGAAAATACATTTCATGTTTTCTAAGTTGATAAGAAAGGAACGAAATAAAATTCTTATAAACAAATTTCACCCATGGATAATTAGTCCCAAGCACTTCAATCAAGTCTCTTTCAAAGTAATCTATCCATCGTTGAAGAACATTATCAGTTAACCACATTCCAAACCAAGGAAGGAATTCAAATTTACCATAGTACTGTGATATTTCATATTGAGCGTTAAGATGAAAAATTGAACCTATTTTGTATCTTAGACCGCCGGAGTAAATTTGCCCAAACTTATATTCTCTGTCAAAATTTTCAATATAAACAGCATCATTGCTGTTTATCGGGGAGCCTTCAAAATCAGCCCTCAGAAAAGAAATTGCCGTGGAATGATTCAGAAAAAGAATTGGTTCGTCATCAGATGATAAAAATCCGAAACCGTCATTCAAACCGAAACCAAATCTCCATGAATCCGATTTCAGACCTTCGGTATCAACGTCAAACGTCTTGAAGTCTGTTGATATATTCCCTAAAAAAGCATATTCGGACTGGTGCTTGAACAAATCCTTGTTACCTGTTTCCTTGTCAATTCTAATAAATCCATAGTACAGTTCAATATTATGGGTTGGAACGAGCTTGGTATCAGAAGTCAAATTGTATGAATTCATTTGTGATGCAGCGTACTCGGCGACAATCAGCACTTGATTATTTACATGTCCGGGCTTGCTGTAAAAATTATTTATGAAACGTTCTGCTCGGCTTTCGTCGTTCATTTGAGCAGAAACATTTACTGATGTAAAAATAATCAAGAAGAATAATATAATTTTCAAAACAAATCCGAATATAAACATATTTTGATTATAATAAACGCTTAGATTGATTGAAAATTGAAATATACCTCATCATTTGCCGATATCCTCAAACCAAAGCTTCGGATTAGTGTCTATAAAATCTCTCATTAGCTTCTTGCACTCCTCATTATCAAGTACAATCAGCTCCACCCCATTAGATATCAACCATTTTTCAGAGCCGGTGAATGTAACATTCTCACCGATAACTACCTTGGGAATTCCGTACAAAATGATTGCACCGGAACACATACTACAAGGGGACAAAGTAGTATAGAGTATTGAATTTGAGTAAACATGAGCAGACTGACGACCGGCGTTCTCGAGGGCATCCATTTCTCCGTGCAGGACAGTACTGCCTTTCTGCACTCTTTTATTGTGACCTCTGCCAATTATTTTACCTTCATGGACTAATACCGAACCAATTGGAATACCACCTTCAGACAAACCAATCTTCGCTTCATTGATAGCCTCCAACATAAACTCATCCATAATATTTCATTACCGAAAAATTAAAAATCAGAATTTAAGACAGCAAACCTAATCAAACCGGCAGTGTTTTTGATACCGAGTTTTTGCATGATATTGTATCTGTGCGATTCAACAGTTCTAACCGACAGAAACAATTTGTCTGCAATTTCGACACTCGTTTTACCGGTAGCAATCATATTTAGTATTTCCTGCTCACGCTTTGTTATTTTGATATGAGGTTCAGTTTGTGAACCTCTGGTCATAAATTTGTTTTGAGCTAATAGTACTATGGATTTTGAAAAAACTCTTTCCCCCAGCATCACAGTATGCAGAGCGGAAATAAGTTCTTTCGAAGGAATATCTTTGGTAAGATATCCATCGGCACCGGCAGAGAGAGCTTGCTCAAGATGGCTTGCATCTTCAAATGCAGTCAGCATAACAACAAAAGTCTCGGCTTGTCTGGATTTGATTTCTTTAGTAACTTCTACACCGGACATCAAGGGCATCATGATATCCAACAAAGCGATATCCGGCTTATGGTAAAGTATAAGCTCCAGTGCGTCCTTGCCATTATTTGCTTCATCCATCAGCTTGATGGTTTTATCAAGTGAAAGCAATCTTCTGATACCGGCACGAACAACCTCGTGGTCATCTGCAAATACTATTTTTATAGGATTATGCTCGTTATACACTTTAGCACCTATGATGTTTCAAAAGAAAAACAAAAGTAAACAATATTTTTGTTTTTTCTAAATCAATTTTAACTTCATTACATTTCTTATATTAAATAAGTTGTTGTAAATAATAAAATTTATAAAACGGTATAAGTAAAAAAATGATATGCGACAAATAATGTAGAACAATTATTTTTGTAATACCAACAATATTATAAAAAATAAACAGTTTATTTGACGTTCTATTTATTAATTAACTCAAAAGAGAAATTATGTGTGGTATAATTGGATACATCGGCGACAGGAAAGTTTCCGGAATCTTGGTAAACGGATTGAGACGAATGGAATACAGAGGCTATGATTCAGCCGGAGTATCAATTCTTCAAGACGGTAAAATCAATATTCTTAAGAAAAAAGGAAAAGTAGCCGAACTTGAGAAACTGATTAATCATGATATATTTCATTCAAGTTTCGGAATAGCACACACCCGCTGGGCAACACACGGTTATCCAAACGATACAAATGCCCACCCTCATACAGATAATTCAGGAACTATCAGTTTAGTCCATAATGGTATAATAGAAAATTATTCTATACTAAAAACTAAACTTAAGTCGGACGGCTATACATTTACAACCGATACAGACACTGAAGTATTGGCTGTATTCATCGGTTCAATATATGAAAAGGTAAAAAATCTCGAAACAGCAGTGATGCTTGCGCTCCGCGAAGTTGATGGAACTTTCGGCATACTCGTAATGTCATCCGAAGAACCTGATACAATGATTGCTGCTCGTCGTGGCTCTCCCCTACTATTGGGTATTGGTGACGGAGAATATCTTGCTGCATCAGATGCTTCTGCCGTAATCCAATATACGAAACAAGTAATTTATTTGAACGATAATGAAATCTGCAGAATTGACCGTGACGGTTATACAATCAAGACTATTGACAATAACTTAACCGAGCCGATAGTAGAACAAATCGAATTCGACCTTGAACAAATTGAAAAAGGCGGATTTGAGCATTTCATGCTTAAAGAAATTTTTGAACAGTCTGACACAATTCATGATGCATTCCGAGGCAGATTGCTCGTAGATGAAGGCAATGTAAAACTTGGAGGATTGAGACCCGTTTATGATAAATTAAGACATGCAGATAGAATTTTAATAACTGCTTGCGGAACCTCATGGCACTCAGGTCTTGTCGGCGAATACATGATTGAGGCGCTTGCCGGTGTGCCGGTTGAAGTAGAATATGCTTCGGAATTCAGATACAGAAATCCTGTGTTGAAACCAAATGACGTTGTTTTTGCTATCAGCCAAAGCGGTGAAACCGCCGATACGCTCGCTGCTGTAAAGGAAGCTAAACAAAAAGGCGTTACTGTTCTCGGTATCGTCAATGTTGTTGGCAGCTCAATAGCAAGAGAAACCGAAGCCGGTGTCTATATACATGCCGGTCCGGAAATCGGAGTAGCATCCACTAAAGCGTTTACATCTCAAGTAACAGTTCTTGCTCTGATAGCTCTGCTTATGGGAAGAATGAAAAATCTCAGCCAGAGTGAAGGATTGAAAATCGCCAAAGCCATGACCGAAATACCGGAGAAAATCAGGCTCATTCTTGAGCTCAAAGACCAAATACGAGATATCGCTCTTCAATATACTAAAGTGAAAAATTTCCTTTATCTCGGCAGAGGATACAATTTCCCTGTTGCCCTCGAAGGTGCTCTGAAATTGAAAGAGATATCGTATATTCATGCAGAAGGGTATCCGGCTGCAGAAATGAAACATGGTCCAATCGCTTTGATTGATGAAAATATGCCTGTTGTAATTTTAGCTACTAAAGATGAAATTTACGATAAAGTGTTCTCAAATATCGAAGAAGTAAGAGCAAGAAAAGGACGTGTTATTGCTATTGCTAATTCAGGTGACGAGAAAATTGCATCTGTAGCAGACCATGTGATTTATATTCCTGAGACTATTCCCGTTCTTACACCCCTGCTTTCCGTCGTACCTCTACAATTATTGTCATATTATATTGCTCTGGATTTGGGTTGCGACATTGATAAACCAAGAAATTTGGCAAAAAGTGTTACAGTTGAATAAAAATAATATTAATTTTTTTTGAGATTTACAAATGAAAGTATCTGTTCTTGGATTAGGTTATGTCGGTCTTCCGCTTGCCTGCGCAATTGCAAAATCAACATCTCATGAAGTTGTCGGATATGACAAAAGTGAGAAGAAAATTTCCATGATAAAAGAGCGTGTATGTCCCATTGATGATGTACAATGTGAAGAAGATTTGAAAACCGTCAATCTGGGATGTTCGGACAATTCGGATATTATAGCCGATTCAAACATATATATTGTATGCGTTCCAACACCAGTATTGAATGATTACACACCAGACCTTACTCCGGTTAAATCAGCAACCGAGACTATTGCAAAATATTTACAAAAAGGACAATGTGTAGTAATCGAATCTACAATTAATCCGGGTGTTTGTGATGAGATTGTTGTACCCCTTCTCGAAAAACTTACTAATATGACAGCCGGAAAAGACTTCGATGTAGCACATTGCCCCGAACGTATAAATCCGGGCGATCCTCTGTGGAATGTATATAATATTCCGAGAAATATTGGTTCTACATCATTAGAAGCTACTTCAAGACTTGCATCATTCTACCGTGAATTCGTTAATGCCGAAATCAACGAAATGCCGAACCTCAAGACAGCAGAAGCAACAAAAATCATTGAAAATACTTTCAGAGATATAAATATTGCATTTGTTAACGAATTGGCAAAATCTTTCGATGTACTCGGTATTGACTTGATTTCCGTGATAAAGGGTGCTTCCAATAAGCCGTTTGCTTTCATGCCTCACTTTCCGAGTTGTGGAGTAGGCGGACATTGTATTCCTGTTGACCCGTATTATTTGATTGAAAGAGCTAAGCAAAGCGGTTTTGACCATAAGTTTCTTAAACTTGCAAGAGAAATAAATAACTCGATGCCTGAATATACTATTGACAAACTCGTTGACGCTTTGAATTTGATTGAGCTTCCGGTCAAAAATACACCTGTGGGATTGTTGGGATTGTCATATAAAGCAAATGTCGGCGATTTGAGAGAAAGTCCTTCATCGAAGCTTCGCAGTCTTCTGGAAGACAAAAAAGCTGACTTGCATATTTTCGACCCGTATTTCCCGGAGTTAAGTAATGTCAAAAGTCTCGAAGACTTGCTCACCAATTGTGAGGCTGTTCTTATTGCTACTGACCATTCGGAGTTCAAAACCCTGACCGGAGCTGATTTTAAAAAGCATGGTGTTAAAGTAGTAGTTGACGGTAAAAATTGCTTAAATAAGAAGGATATTGAATCCTTTGGTGTAATATACCAAGGTATTGGATACTGACACCTCTGATTCAAATTATGATTTACATAAATTTCCAAGAATCCATGAAATGTATATTTTAACAATTCATGGATTCTTTATTTTATCTCAGCGACAGTAATTTTGATTTACAAGTATTTAAAGTCTATCGGCAACTGCCCTTGCAATATCAATTGTAGTAGCTTTGCCACCCATATCATAGGTTCTTACATTTCCTTCGGAAATAAGTTCTGCTACAGCATTTTCAACTTTTTCGGCTAATTTTGACTCACCGAGCCATTCGAGCATCATCTTACCGGCAAGAATGGTAGCAATCGGGTTAACCTTGTACATACCTGTGTATTTAGGAGCAGAACCGTGTGACGGCTCGAAGACAGCAAGATTTTTTCCTATGTTTCCACTGCAACCAAAGCCTAATCCGCCGACCATCTGGGCTGCTAAGTCTGAGATTATGTCACCATACAAGTTTGGAGCAGCAAGAACATCATAGTTATCGGGATTCTTCAATAGCCACATAGTCATAGCATCAATGTTAGCATCGTCCATAGCTATATCCGGATAATCTTTGTGAACCTCGTTAGCAATTTCAAGGAATAAACCATCGGTTGCTCTGACTACATTGGCTTTATGAACAATTGTTACTTTCTTGCGACCATTTGTTCTTGCATAGTCGAATGCTGCTCTGATAATTCTTTCAGAGCCTGATTTAGTATTGATTTTACACGAAACTGCGTATTCATCACCGTTCAATTCGGCAAATTTGCTGAATGGTTTCGATAAGGATTTCAGAGTATTTGCCAATTCCTTAGGTACTGGGTTAAATTCTACTCCACAGTACATATCCTCAGTGTTTTCTCTGAATACGACCATATCAAGGCTATCTTTATAGTTTAAAGGATTTCCCGGATATGCTTTACATGGTCTCAGACAAATATACAAATCAAACAGCTGCCTCATTCGGACGATGGGAGAACGATATACCAAACCTTTGCCTCTCAACTCAGGTACAAGTTCCGACTCAGCTTGTTTAACTGGTTTTGATGTAATTGCCCCAAACATAGCAGCATCAACATTATTTAAGAGATCTATTGTTCGCTGCGGAAAGGCATCACCTTCTTTACACCAATATTCCCAGCCAATATCTCCATGTATGTATTCGGCATTGAATTGAAGTTTGTCAAACACAATTTTAGCAGCTTCCAGAACCTCAACTCCGACTCCGTCACCAGGGAGCCATGCAATTTTGTAAGTTTTCATTTTACACCGTTTTCAATTTAAAATAAATAATTTTTGATTATTTGGCACAATGCCGATTGCAATATAACACTTGTAAGATTTTAAATGAAGTAATTTGATAAATTTATTGAGTATGATATACAAAGCTAGTGAATATATTTTTGTGAAGTATTATAAAATTTCAGATTAAGCATATTTCAACAAATTATTATTCCTTGCACTAATTGAAATCATAAAATGTGTGCAATTGTCAAATACATGAGCAATGGCACACATTAATAAATTCACGAATTTCCAATCAGAGTATTCTCTTAATATCGAAATACACTGCCGTTAATAGCGTGGTATATTGATTTGTATATGTCCATATCAAGAATTATTTTCAAGATATTCTGTTAAAGAAATTATATACATTAGGTTTGTCTTTAAGACCTGTAAGATACTGCGGTGTACCTTCAGCAAGAATTCCACGAACGGATTTGTCAAGCATTATTATTCTTTGGGAAATCGTTTTAATGCTTGCTAAATCATGAGTAACGATAATCATAGTAGTACCGAAAATCTTATTGATTTCATTTATTAGTTTATCAAGAGAAGCCGATGTCAACGGGTCGAGTCCTGAGGAAGGTTCATCGAAAAAAAGTATATCGGGATCCAACGCCATAGCTCTTGCCAAGGCAGCTCTTTTCTTCATTCCTCCGCTTATCTCTGCCGGATAGTATTCTCTAAAGCCGCTGAGACCAACCGAAGCCAATTTGATATCTACAACTTCATTCATTTCTTCATCATTCAAGTCTGTATATTCGCCCAGAACGAGTTTAATGTTTTCCGCAAGTGTCATAGAAGCAAATAATCCGCCTGACTGGAAGAGAACACCGAATTTTCTCAAGATTTCTTTTCTTGATTTCTTATCTACAGCCAAGAAATCAACATCGTCTATAAAAATATCCCCGGACGAAGGTACTTCTAAGCCGATTAATTGTCTCAGAAGTGTACTTTTACCGCAACCGCTGCCTCCAACAATCACAAATATTTCTCCGCGATTGATTTCAAAAGAAACATTATTCAGTACTTCGAGACTGCCGTATCTGACTGTGAGATTATTGACTCTGATAATTTTATTATTCATCATATACCTATAGATTGGAAGATGAATGTAAAAATTGCATCCGACAAAATGATAAGAAACACTCCAGCGACAACTGATGAAGTAGTGTATCTTCCGACGGCGTCAGCACCACCTTTGACATTAATACCCTTATAGCATCCGAGAGCTGCAATCAGAAATCCGAATACTAAACTCTTAATTAATCCAGTACCGATATCCCAGAGAGAAAGTGCCATTTCCAATCTACCGATATATCCGGCAGTAGTAATATCAAGCGTAGTGATAGCGGCGACAAGTCCGCCGGCAATACCGACTACATTACAGATTATTACCAAAAACGGCATTGCCAGAGTTACCGAAAGCACGCGAGGTAACACAAGAAATTCAAACTTGTCGAAACCCATAGTTGTCAGTGCATCAATTTCTTCGGATACTTTCATTGTTCCCAGTTCTGCTGCGAATGCCGAACCTGACCTGCCGGCGACCAGAATGGCTACCATCAAGGGTGACAATTCTCTGGATAGAGATATACCTACAAGATTGGCTATAAACATGTCGGCTCCAAACTGCTTCAACTGTAAAGCACCCTGATATCCTGTAATCAATCCAAGCAAGAACACTATCATAATTGTAATTGGCAAAGCCATCACACCTGATTGTGTAAAATGCAAGGGCATATCTTGCCACCTTATTGACAAAGGTCGGATAATCAGTTTCAATAGTTTTTGAATTAATTCTCCGAAGAATGAAATGAAGTTGTAAACATCTTGAAAAACTTTGATGACTATGCTTCCGACTTGTTGAAAATACAAATAAATCTGCGATTTATCCTGTAAATTTTCGACAGCTAGCGTAGGTGTTGTTTGCATTAATGAAATAACTGATTCGATATCATCATTTGAATGTTCAATTCTGAAGTCTATATTCCTTTCTAAACAAAATTGAGCCAGACTATTCCTGAAAACAATCAGATATGTATCAAATTCCTTTTGTTTTGAAAAATCTAAAATCAACACTTTGAATGATTTCATATCATCAATTATGTCGAAAAGCACCCTGAAGTGTGTCGCATTCGAATAAGTCAGAGGCTCAGGCACATGTATTGTCAGTTGCTCATCATCGGATTCAAATTCATAATATATAGTATTTTCTTGTTCGGATTTCACGCTTATCTTTAAAACAAATCTTAAATAATACAAAAATAATAATACAAAATAACATTTTTTAATTTCATATTAAAGCGTATATGTTTATCTTTAAACATTTATTATTGACATTTTTGAAAATTAATATTAAATGAACATAATTCTTGCATCTTCTGAGGTCGAACCGTTTGCGAAAGCCGGTGGTTTGGCTGATATAGCATCATCACTTCCGCTTGAGTGGCACAAACACGGACAAACACCAATTGTAATAATGCCAAAATATGGTTTCATAGATACATATAAATACCGAATTGAGCCAACCGATAAGACATTGATTGTACAAATGGGCAATTGGACAGAATATGCAAGACTGTGGCAAGGATATTTGCCTAACAGTAAAGTGCCTGTATATATGATTGAGCATAATCAGTATTTTGACAGGAACGGAATCTATGGTGACCCGAATGAATACGGAGATAATGACCGTCGTTTTATATTTTTCAGCAGAGCAGTATTTGAAGCTGCTAAAGCTTTGAATTTTAAGCCTGATGTGATACACGCTCACGACTTCCATACTGCTTTCACTATGGCTTTTCTAAAATCATTCTATCGTCATGACCCATTATTTGCAAATACTGCCGGAGTATATACTATTCATAATTTAGCATACCAGGGTAAATTTAATCCTGAAAATGCTATGTTGCTTTCAAATTTTGGTATGAAAGAATTTTACCCGGGCTCATGGTTTGAAAAATACGGAACAGTCAATGCCATGAAAGTAGGTATCATGTTTGCCGATAAAATAACTACAGTCAGTCCGACCTATGCTAAGGAAATCCGTTACCCTTATTATAGTGAAGGCTTACAACAAGAGTTGAATCTCAGAGGTGCCGACTTAATAGGAGTCCTTAACGGTGTCTATTACGATGAATGGAATCCGGAAATTGATAAAAATATTTACAATAACTACTCAGATTCTGAATTATCCGATAAAAATATAAATAAAAGGAAGTTCCTGCTCGAACACGGAGTTCGGGAAGATGCTAATCTCGAACTGCCTCTGATTGGAATGGTCAGCAGACTGACTGAACAGAAAGGAATTGACTTACTGACAGCTAAGCTGGAATACTATTTAGAAAACAGTATGTTCAGGTTTGCTCTCTTAGGTACCGGTGAAAGGAAATATACTGACTATTTCAATTATATCAAATGGAAATATCCTGATTTAGCATTAATTAACATAGGTTATAACAACACACTGTCTCACAGATTATTTGCAGCGTCAGACTTTTTTCTGATGCCGTCACGTTTCGAACCTTGTGGGCTGACACAAATGTATGCCATGCGATACGGAACAATTCCTATTGCAAGAATTACAGGAGGACTCGCAGATACAATCACTGAATATAACTTTGAGACTGCCCAAGGCACAGGATTTCTGTTCTGGCAATACAACGCAGACGATTTGGCTTACGCCATGCGAAGAGGATTGTCAGTATATAATAACCAACCGCATTGGGATATAATACGTAAAAACGCTATGAATAACAATTTTTCTTCCGGAAAATCTGCCCTTGAATATTTGAAAGTATTTAATTGGGCATTAGAAAAGGTGAGGTGATATGAAATGATTAATTATACATCAAACACAGTACAGGTACATATTGCAGCATATTTTGAAGAATTCATGGAATATAAGTATCTTCTGTTAAAACGTTCTACCAAAGTAAAGGTTTATCCCGGAATCTGGCAAGTAATTACCGGCACAATAGAAGGCGATGAAACAGCAG
>JBAYPL010000070.1:0-11315 GCA_041677745.1 Kapaibacterium sp. (SeqCode) | reverse complement strand
TTTCCCACCATTTACCTATGGCATAATCCTCGTAATTACCATTTGTGGAATCATACTTAAAAACAGCTTGTGAGCGATCTTTTACTGACTCGAAATCGAGATTTCCCATGTCAGCAGCTTCCATGACTTTAGCACCGTTGAGAATAATAAAATGATCATCACCATAGCTTTGGAAAGCTAAATCCCATTTATCTCTGGAGCTTTGACTAATGATTGAATTTGTCTCGAACCTGAAGAAATATTGCTCTTCATAATCAGGTCCCATTTCAATTACTTTCACTTTTGCATCACCTCTCGGATAAGGTTTAACAGGTGTTTCTGCTTCAAAACAGGCACACAATAATAAAGGGGCAAAAATCAAAATCGTTACTAATTTATGCAATAAAACGGAATATTTATTTTGTTTGTTTGAATTCATTTCTTTACTTTAAATTAAATCTAATACTAACATTTACTGTTCTTCCCCAAGCAACTGGATTAGATGTCGAAGCGTCGCTGTGGAAATTACCATCGGAGCCAATCCTGCTGATTTCGGTCACATCAAATAAATTTTTGATACCTGCTACAAGCGTCACAAACTTATCACCCAATTCTTTTGATAAGGATATATCCATTGTATGATAATCTCCAATTTCAAATTTGTCGTATTCAACATCGCTTACTGCATAAAATCCGATTAATTTACCGGAGTACTTATAGAATAAATTTAGATTGATGTCGTACAAAGGTAAGGAATAAATCAAGTTCAGCATCACTTCAGGAGTAAAAATGAAGTCGGTAGCGTCAATTAGTCCTGTGGATTTATATTGACGACCGGTTAGTGAAAAACCTAATCTTGAATTCAAATCGGGACGTATATAACTCAATGATGCGTTTATTCCGCTTGTGTTATACTCACCTATATTCATATATGTATAAACATCATTTTCAATATTGGCAAGTGATATCAGGTCTTGTACATTATTATAAAAAATACTGCTTTCAATTTTAAAGGAATAACTTTCAGATACCTGATGAAAATTAAGACCTAAAATATAGCTGTCAGAGCGTTCTGCATTAAGATTGGTATTTCCGATGATATTATGATTTATATCAACAAAGAGGAAATGCAACTCTTGAAGCGAAGGTGCTCGAAATCCTTTTGCATAAGAGGCTCTGAGAGACAAAACATCATTAATGTCATATTTTAAATTAATTGATGGAATAAGTGGAGCGTCATACTTAGTATTTTTTATATATCGCAGAGATGATTGGAGGGTCATATCCTCGGGGAAATTCAATTGAACAGAACCGAAAACAGCATAATCGCCGATTTCTCTTCCTGATTCATCAATTCTTCTGCCGTCGGCTTTACTGAAATTAAAATCAAGTCCAGTGCGGTAACTCACGCTATTCAAAATATTATCATGGCTATAAACAGCTCTTAACATGAAGTTATCGAATTTGTTCGTGTCTTGATCGGACTGCTCAGATGTCAGACGCTCGTTTAATGTCAATAAATCTTTAAAATATGTATTTTTTATTCTGGTATAAGTTGAATAATTTGCAATAACTTCAAAGAATCTGCTATGAGCGATTTCACCCTTGAAACTTAATGTGTTGGCAAGCCTATTAGTCTTGTAATGGTCATCAAATGCGGTCTCGCGATAGGGTGGACGTGGTAATCCGCGATTCATGATATGTTCGTACATGAATTGCCCCATATATCTCAGACTGTACCAATCCGCGAAGTGATTAAGTTGTAGGTCGCCGAAATACTGTTCCTTTGGTTTCCAACGTTTGAATCTTGAAGTATCAACTTCGGAAAAACCGGCAAAAAAATTTCTGCCGCCTGAGAGCATTAAATTATAATCAGACAGATTTAAACCAACACTACCGTCGAAGTTGTAAATCCCTACCGATTCCACATAAGAATTTGCATTAAGAAAGTAATCTTCTTCTACTTCATCTTTGGTAATGATGTTTACAACTCCGCCGAGGGCGTCTGTACCATAAATTGCAGACATAGGTCCTTCAACAATTTCCACCCTGCGAGCATTATTCAGATTAATTTGACTTAGGTCAACATTACCGTTAAGTCGGCCTATCACAGGCACACCGTCAATCATAATTTTCACGTTTTGCCCTGATAATCCGTTTATACTCATGCTACTGCCTAATATATTGTCTTGACTAACTCTAATATTCATTTCTGTCATCAGGAGTTCACGCAAATTAAAAGCTGATTGAGATATGATTCGCTCTTCAGAAATAGTGTTAATTTTATAAACCGATTTCTGACTGCTTTGAGGTGTAAACTGTCCGGTAGTTACAACTTCGTCCAGAATGAATACCTTTCTTTTTAGGGGTATCATCATATCATCATAACTGACGCATTGAATTGTCACAGTATCATATCCAACATGGGAGATTGACAAATGGAACGGTGTATTCAATAAGATTTCAGCCTTTCCTGATTTGTTTGTCATTACCGAAACTAAAGAGTCAATTTCGTTGACCTGATTCCAAGCTGTAATTCTGACAAAGGGTACTGGTTCTTTTGTATCATCATCAAAGACATAGATATTTGTTAAAGAAATTGATTCACATGTGAAGAATAAAAATAAGATTATGTTTATATTAATATATAATTTCATCATATCAATTTGAAAAACTTAATAAAGCTAAAACTTAAAAATAAGCAAAAATCAAATATTAAAAAATTTTCAGATTATTTTGTCATCGCTCGAGTTTAATTTCAACTCTGCGATTCAAGGCACGGTTATATTCAGAATCATTTGGTGCCTTTGGCTTTTCGGAGCCGAACCCCTTGATATTAATCCTGTCTTTTTCGATACCTTTATCAATCAAGAAATTCGCGACAGATTGAGCTCTTCTTTTTGATAAGTCTCTATTATGTTTTTCATTACCGGTGTCATCTGTATGACCGCTGATAATAATGGAATAACTATGCAATTTTTTTAAAAATGAATATAATCTTTCAAGCTCAGGTATAGATTCCGATTTGATGATATCCTCATCGAAATCAAAAAACACGTTATTTACACGTATGCTAAAGCCTTTATCTTGCATATCTGTGACAGAAACCAATGTGATGTCTTCCTCGACAGTAATCTTATCAGTAGAATCTGTCAAATCAATATTTTTAGAAATTGGATAGAATCCTCTACGTTCAGCGTAATAGCCGTATTTTTTTCCTAATGGTAATACGATAAAGTAAGAACCGTCCCGAGGGTCACTTTTAAGATGACCGACTTTTTCTCCGGTACTTAAATCCTCCCAGACAATATTGCTTGCAAGAGCTTTACCATTGACATCGGTAACATTCCCGGTAATTATGGCAAAAGGTTGAGGTTTGGCAACATCAGGCAGAGTAATGGAATAAATATCCCAGCCACCGTAACCACTATCAGCATTTTCCTTAGCAAAATATGCTACTTTCCCCTCCAAATCAACAACATATCCCCAGTCATCATTTATTGAATTAATTTCTTTTCCTAAATTTATAGGTTTTGACCACTCTGTCCATGAGGTATCGCTTAATCTTACAGTCTTAAAAACATCAAGTCTTCCGAGACCGCCGTGTCCGTTAGAGCTGAAATACAGGGTTTTACCATCGGGGTGCATATATACCGCTCTCTCAGCATAGGGTGTATTAATTGTGCTGCCGAGGTTAACAGGTTCGGACCAACCATCGTCAGAGGCTATACTAACATAAATATCCATGTTCCCCATATTGGTACCACCGTAATATACTTGACCCATAGGAATATATGGACCAATTCCGTCAGGTCTGTCGCTCGTAAAAAAAATTGCATTTCCGTCAGGAGAAAATGCACCCGATTCATCATGGAACTCGCTATTCACCGGTGATGGCAAATGTACTAAATCCATCCAATCTGCGGAATCTTTTTCAGCCAGATAAATATCATAAGCACCGTAAGAACCATGAAAATTCCCCGACAATATCAATGTGGTGCCATCTACCGTAACATTATCAATGGTTTCATCACGATTGCCGTTAATAGGTTTGCTGAGATTCTCTGCTTGTTGCCAGATACCTTCAATTTTTTGAGAAACCCAAATATCGGCACCACCATAGCCCCTTTTTCGGTAATCTGCACTGAAATATAAATATCTGCCGTCCGGTGTAGGAGAAGGGTCCCATTCACTGCCACGAGTATTAATATTCGGTCCCAGGTTTTCAATTATCAATCCCTGCTCAGGAGCGGATAAGATTTCAATTATATCGTTGATAATTTCATTTTTCTCGGGGAAAACGGGAGAGTAATGGTTAAATAAAGTAATACACGAATCCCATTTCTTGTCTTTTATATAATAATCGGCAATCCTTTGTAAGCCAAAGAAAGCATCATCGGAGGGTGCGTTCTTTTTGACAAAATCATGATAAAGATGCAAAGTGCTAAATTCCGGAGTTTGTGAAATCATAATCTGCTCGAGTCTGAGAATATCGCTGTTGATTGCTTTTATTAATCCGGGGAAAAGGTTTTTGTAAACTTCGAGTAAATAGATTGAGACTGAAGCTCGCTTAGCATGATAATGCCTGTTAGCCCAATGAGTTAATACACGAAAAGCACTGTCTGATGGTGCAAATTCACGAATATATTCGTCATATTCTTTGACTGTTTCCGGAGTTATTTCCGTCCTTAGTTTTACCAAAGTTTGTGAATTAGACTCTTTAACAATTAAGATAGTAAAGATGAATGTAAGGATTATCAATCTCAAATTATTTTACCGCACATTTTGAATAAATACATATTAAAATCGTTATTAAAAGTGATATATTGTTTAATTCAAATTATTATACGTATTATGCATCGTTTTATATGGCTCTTGTTTATTGTATTGTTTATGTCGTTTAATTACATGTCCGCACAGTTTTTAAGCGGTAAGAACGCTCAAATTTTGGTAAAAGGATTTGTCAAAGAGGCTGAAACAGGTGAATATTTAGCTGTGGATATTGAGTTCAGAACAGAAGATAAGAAGAAAATTAAAACTAAATCAAACCTATTGGACGGTTCGTTTGAACAGCTACTGCCGGCAGGTGAAAAATTCATAGTGATACTGAATTCTGATGATATATTAAGAAAGGAATTTTCTTTTACTACTGATGAGGCAAGTGAGTATAAAGAACAAAAAACAGAATGGACTGCCGTTAAACCGAAAGAAGGCTCAAAGGTGTTTACCGGTGATATTTTCGCATCGGGTAAGCAAAACCTAAAACCTGAAGCTCAAAACACTCTAAAAGAGTTGCAAATGCTCATGCGTTTCAATCGAGGTATCCATGTTGACTTTCTGGTATCGGGCGAAAAAAATATTGTAGAAAAGCGAAAAGTTGAACTGTCGAAAATTATTGCGTGTTGGATAAGAGAAAAAGAAAGAATCAATGTGATAACCGGCTCCAATTCCGACAAGAATAGCGACCTTACAGTAAAAATCAGAAAAGTTGAAGACTTTTTAAGTCGTTAGTTATGCTAATTTAAAGGCAGCAAAAATCCGAAATAAAGGATACTGCTGCCTTTAATATTTCAATTCAACCGGAAAACTTACCCAGAATGTCCTTCACAGCATCTTTATGCACCATGAACGTCATCATTTTAAGTTTTATGTAATCACTATGGTAAAAGTAATATCCAACGTGCTTACCGTTTCTTGCACCGGAGCCCGAATCCTTTATCAAGAACCATTCACCGCTTGAATTTTTAGTTTTTCCGACTAAATGAATTGCATGGTCATCAGTTGTCGTATTGTTCGAAAATCTGAACTGTCTTGCATACTCATCAATATACTCTGAAGGAATATCATAACTCGGTACTATGGCTGCATCTGCATAAGAATAATAACCTGATTCGGATACATCTCCGCCGAGTGCTACTGAATATCCATTAGATACAGCAGAGTTCAAAGCATTCATGAAGTCGTCAAGCGGAACATTATAGAATATCTCTGCTTTCCACCAGTTGTCCGGTACATCGTAAATTGTTTTCTTCCAATATCCGGGTTCCAGTAACGAGAAGATGTCCACATAATCGTCAACATTAATTTTAAGGTAATCTTGTACAAAACTATGTGGAGTAAATTCTTTACCTTGATAAACAAACCTTTTGGGTGGCTCGCTGATATAGTAATTAAGAATGGATTTCACATTTGCAAGAATTTCGTCTTCATTCCAAAAACTGTTTTTTTTGCAGTTGTCAAGGTAGTTATTAATTTCATTAATCATTTTGCTATGAGAATGATGCTTTTGATTGGGTTTCTTTCCGCTATAGACATCAACCGGAACAGCTCCGTAAGATTTCCACATACGTATAGTAGCGGCAGTCTGCGAGCCTTCGCTAACCAGTGAGGCGCCACGCTCGGCAACAAACCTTTTTACTTTTTCGAGATATTCGTAATACACCGTATGCATCTCCGACATTTTTACCTTAATATTGTTTATTCTGAAAACTTCGGATTCGAGAAATGAGGTAGAAGCAAAAGCCCAGCATGTGCCCGTTGAGCTCTGCATAACAGGCGGATTATGCCATACAGGTTTAAAATCTTCGATATTTGCAGGGATTTCATAATTGTCAAAATCCAGTACAAAAGCATTCTTTTGAGGAGTATCAACCTTTTCGTACTCCTCGATTTCCTTCTTGATTTGCTCCCAAGCTTCATTTTTCTTCTCAATAAATACACCCTTATCTTTTTTTACTGTTTGTGAAAACAGATTGATATTATACGTAATCAAGAATAACAACATGGTTGCAGGAAATAGCAGTTTCATAGGATATCCTGAATTTGATGAATAATAAATCATTTAAAAATAGCAGTTTCATGCGAGAATAACAAGAAAAAAAATCCTAACACTTATTTTCTTATTGAAGATAAGTATAATTTCACAAAATGATTATCAGCGAATAAAGAAAAAAACAGCCTTTTTAAAGCAACAAATTATATTCAAATTCTTCTAACTGTCATTATATTGTTACAATTTTAAAAATTAAGTTGGCGGATTAGAATATATGACAACAGACATAAGGAGACGGAAGAAACTCGCCATAGTGGCACAGTTCGGAGGTCCAACCTCTGTAATTAACAGGACTCTGTTCGGAGTTGCCAATGAGTTGCGAAAGAAAGATATAGAAGTATGGGGTCCAATCCGCGGCATTGATGGTGTATTAAAGAATGATTTCCTGGTAATGAGTGAGTTTTCCGAGTTAAAAATAGACCAGATACGGAAAAAGCCCGGCGCATACCTCGGTACATCAAAGTTTAATGTCAATGAGAACAGTGCTCCCTTAATAGCTCAAAAGCTTAAGGATTACGGTGCCAACTATTTTTTCATGATAGGCGGAGATTCAACGGCAACTATTGCCAATAAAATATTAAAAGCAGCCGGTGATATTAATCATGAGATGAAAGTGATACATATACCCAAGACTATTGACAACGATCTTGTAGAAACAGACCACTGCCCGGGATACGGTAGCTCGGCACTCACGGTGGCAAAGGTTGCGTTTGGTCTGGACCAGGAAAACAGGTCACAGGGCGGCATACATTTACAAATAATAATGGGACGAGATGCCGGGTTTCTTGCTGCCGCTTCGACACTACTCCGCGGCGATGGCGGACCACATTTAGTTTATCTGCCGGAACGCTCATTTAACCTTGGTTTTTTCCTTCGCGATGTAGAAGATGTATTGTCACGGACTTCCAATCCAAGTCGTGCTTTTATCGTGGTGTCAGAGGGCATAAGACAGTATTATGAAGAAGACGGAACCAGAAAATCCCGCTTGATAGCAGACATTGCAGCCGATGATATGCAAGAAAGCATAGAAAATGAGCAAAATCTTGGTGGCATCAATCTCAGTGTCGGAAGCTCGGTCATGGCAAGATATTTGTCGAATAAATTACAGTCAGCTTTTCCAAACGTCAGAGTACGTGCTGATGTATTGGGATATGTGGCAAGGTCATACCCGGATGTTTCCAAAGTGGACGCAGTAGAAGCCGAGTTTGTTGGCAAAGAGGCAGTCAGATATTCTATGAATGACAAAGGTTCAGGCAGTGTGATTATCGTGAGAACCGGTCATTTGCATACATACTCTATCGAAACTGATTTTATTGAATTAGAAAGGATTGCAGGTAAAACCCGTACCATGCCGGAGAGTTTTATCGGTACTTATGCAAAGGATGTCAGTGAAGACTTCCTGAACTATGCCGGTCCGCTTATCGGGCATGTGCATGGTTTCGACTATGATTACCTGCTGCCACACGGCTGGCGACATAGAATTGATGACGGCATATATTAAGCGAACCGCATAACAGATTGATAAATAAAATTATTAGATATTACAGACAGCTTGGTTGAAGAATGAAAAGAAAAGTGCCGATAGCGATTGTTGACTGCAACAATTTTTATGCTTCCTGTGAAAGGATTTTTAATCCTTCTTTACAGGGAAAGCCTGTTGTTGTACTGTCAAATAACGACGGTGTGATAGTAGCCCTGTCTAATGAAGCTAAAGCACTAGGAATACAAAGCTTTTCTCCGCTGTTTAAGGTGAAAGACATCATCGAAAAACATCATGTTGCTGTTTTCTCGTCTAATTATACCTTATACGGTGATATATCTGCAAGGATTATGAGTATTCTCGATAATTTCTCACCCGAAGTTGAAGTGTATTCAATTGATGAAGCCTTTGTTTATCTGAAAGGATTTGAAAATAAGGATATTAATCAATATTGCAGAGAAATCAAAGATACAATCAAAAAGTGGGTGGGAGTTCCGGTTTCAATAGGTATTGCTTACACTAAAACTCTCGCTAAGCTGGCTAATCGCAGGGCTAAGAAGAATCCGCAATATGAAGGAGTACTGAATCTGATAGACAATCCGGATATTGATAATCATCTGAAAGCAGTAGAGGTCAGCGATGTATGGGGCGTGGGAAGGCAATATACAAAATTGCTGAATAACCACAAAATCTACTCAGCTTATGATTTATCACGAGCTGACCATAAGTGGGTTAAGAAAAAAATGACAGTACAGGGATTGCGAACCGTATTTGAGTTGAACGACATTTCTTGTATAAGTGCTGTTTATAATCCGCCGGATAAGAAGTCCATTATATCATCAAGGTCATTCAGCAGATATATCACGGAAAAGAAGGAGCTGGAAGAAGCTATCGCTACTTATATTACAAGAGCTGCTGAAAAATTGCGGTCCCAGAGCTCTGTAGCAAATTTGCTCTATGTCTTCCTAAGGACTAATCCTTTTAAAGACAGTCCGCAGTATCATAAGGGCTGTCGTATTAACCTGCCTGTACCTACGGATTTTACAAATGAGATGATTGATTATGGAATTAAGGCTTTAGAGCAGATTTATAGACCCGGATACTTGTATCAGAAGGCAGGCGTTATGATTTCAGGTATTGTGCCGGCAGTTAATGAACAGACCTCTTTGTTTGATGGTGTTGATAGAGAAAAAATGAAGAAAATGACAGAAACTGTAGATAAAATTAATAGGGATATGGGTTCGGGTACTGTTGTTTTTGCCACAGCGGGAATTAAACGAGCTTGGTCTATGAAACGCGAGCTGAAGTCTCCGCAATATACCACGAGATGGGAGGAGATACCCAATGTTAAAGCTGTTTGACAAGAATTCAAGTATTAAGGCTGATACACCTTTACTCTTGATATTCTTCTCTGTGATTGCATTTATTTATATATCGTTCAACGGCAATGTTCATTTGTTTGATTGGGATGAAATTAATTTTGCCGAAGCTGCAAGAGAAATGATGGTTACGGGTGATTATCTGAATGTAAGGATTGACTACGAACCATTTCATGAAAAACCTCCTTTGTTTATTTGGATGCAGCTTATATCTATGAAATTGTTTGGTGTTAGTGAATTTGCGGCAAGGCTGCCCAATGCCATAGCCGGAATTATTACGCTGTTTGTTCTGATTAATATAGGAAGAAAGGTTTACGATAAAACATTCGCTTACTTGTGGGCTTTAGCTTACTTTGGTTCGATTCTGCCTTTTTTCTATTTTAAATCGAGTATAATTGATCCCGTATTTAACCTCTTTATGTTTTTGGGTGTTTATTATTTATTTAATTTTACTGCTTACAGTATAATAACAGGAAGAAACAAAGTTAAGGATGTGATATTTGCCGGTTTGTTCACCGCTCTTGCATTTTTAACAAAAGGACCTGTAGGTTTTTTGCTTGTTTTCATGACTTGGGCTGTATTTTGGATTTTTAATACCCGAAAATTCAAGTTACCGGTGAAAGAAATATTGATTTTTGTATTGATTTCATTTGTTCCGGCACTTGTATGGTATTTTTTAATATTTATGCAGCAGGGCGAAGGTCTGATATATGAATTCATAAGTTATCAGATACGCCTTCTTACTACCGGAGATGCCGGACATGAAGGACCTTTTTATTATCATTTCGTTGTTGTATTTTTCGGATGTTTTCCTGCTTCAATATTTGCATTAAATTCTTTCAGAAAGAATGAGGCGGATAACATGTCTCAGATTGCTTTCAAGCATTTTAACATAATTCTTTTACTTGTGGTCTTGATAATATTTTCGATTGTTAAAACAAAAATATTGCATTATTCATCGCTTGCCTATTTTCCGGTTACATTTTTAGCAGCGGATTATATGTACAGATTATTAAAAGATGAAAAAAGAAAGCATAAAACGGTAACAATTTCTACATCGGTGATAGGTTTGATTCTTGCTATTGCTTTGACGGCTTTCCCAATAATACTTATGAATATTGATGTATTTCTGCCACAAATTACAGATAAACTGACAAATGCTTTGTTGAGAGCTGATATAAACTGGACAGGTATGGAAATTTCGTCCGGTATTATATTGATAATAGGAATCTGTCTGTTTGTATATTTCATGATGAAACGGAAGTTTGTGAAAGGTATTACCGCATTATTCATTTCAACGGCATTTTCTATCTATTTCTTCATGATTTTTATGGCACCTGTCATTGAAAATTATACACAGAATTCGGCTGTTGAATTTTTTAAATCGCTTTCGGGAAAAGAGGTCTATGTGCATACTTTAGGATATAAAAGTTATGCTCCATTCTATTATCAGGAAAAGAAATATGAGAACTCGAAATACCATCTTAGTATGTCAGGAAGGGAATATGAAGAGTATTTACTCTTTGGCAAAATTGATAAAGACGCCTATTTTTCTGCTAAGGTGAATAATTACGAGGATTATATCGAAAAACAACCGGAGCTGGAAGTACTTTACGAAAATAATGGTTATATTTTTCTGAAAAGA
>JBAYPL010000069.1:0-11352 GCA_041677745.1 Kapaibacterium sp. (SeqCode) | reverse complement strand
CTTGTTCTGCTTTCCAGTCCCATCATCGTACCTTCTTCGAATCCCCATATCTTGTGCATAAAATCTTTCAAGGCTGCTGCCATTGAATCGGTAATTCTTGAAGGGAACATTTCACGGAAGTCTGCCGGCACCAATTCAAAGGGATAAGAATGTTTACCGAATTCGGAACTGGTTCTGCCTTTAAGGAAGTCGGACACTTTCACGGCAGGTGCATTGTAACTGTTTGAATAATCGTAGAACTTACGTTCCAGGTCAATCAACCATTCCAATGATTCAGCAGGACTTATCTCTCTGCCGAGTAATTCACTTAGATTTATTCCTACCACGATAGCCGAATTTGCAAATGGATAATTACGCTTATAGTTACTCATACCATTGACAATATTCAGACCGGCAATTGGCGGAGCAGGCACTACTTTTCCTCCGGGACACATACAGAATGAATATACAGAAGAATAATCATCATAGCTGAATGTGAGCGAGTAATCAGCGGCTTTCACACCGGGCAATGATGGCGTCCGCCATTTAGCACGATTAATAATTTCCTGATAATGTTCGACTCGTGTGCCTATTGCAAAATTCTTGGTTGTAAATTGGACACCCTTATTCATAAGCATTCTATAAACATCATAAGCACTATGACCGACAGCCATGATAACATAATCAGCGTCAATCACGCCTTGTTCTGTTTCTGCTGCCACTACCTTCGTTCCGTTGAATTTCAAATCCAACAACTTGTTGTTAAATGTGAAATTACCGCCTCGGTCTATGAAATCCTGCCTGAGATTCTTGACCACTTTGGTAAGCAAATTACTTCCCAAATGCGGTTTAGCAAGATATAATATTTCTTCCGGAGCTCCGGCTTTTATGAATTGCTCAAAAATGAAGCGTTTCTCTCGCAAAATTGATTTTGTCCTTGATGTCAACTTACCGTCTGAGAATGTTCCGGCACCGCCTTCACCGTAGGCGTAGTTACTTCTCTCATTGAGGATACCGGTTTTCTCAAAATCTTTGAGATCTTTGGTTCTTTGGTACACATCGGGACCCATCTCAACTATCGTAACATCAAATCCACCCATCAGACAAACATAAGCTGCGAAGAAACCGGCTGGTCCTGAGCCTACTACTACTACCTTTTTATCGGTTCGTTTGTATGGTACTCGTATTGTTTGATTGTCCGGTGCTGTCCCGCCCTTTATGTCGGGTGACGATACTACCACTCTCACAAGCCAATGAATCTCCATCGGATTACGACCATCAAGACTTTGCTTTTCTATTGAATAGTTAAAGTCTTTTACGCGGCAGATTTTTCGGATTACATTTTTCAGGTCGTCATGCCCGAAATCTGTTTTCATTTTAAGTTCTAAGGTTCTGAACCCCATCGGCAACTCTCATTAATTATTACTTAACATTGAATTTAGCAATTTAAACTTTAAATAAATTAATTTTATATAAAGAGTTAATAAACTATTAAAGCTAAATTATATTTTAGATATAGTGAAAATAAATGATTATCGGATTATTTATTCCGATTTTTTTGCATTTCCTTAAATATTTCAATTTCTTTATCACTCAATTTTTCGGGTAATTGTATTATTAATTTTAGGAATAAATCTCCTTTATGGGAATTATTTTTATAATCCGGCAAACCCATACCTTTCAATTTTAATAATTTCCCGCTTCTTGTACCTGCTGATATTTTTAGCTTAACTTTACCGTAAAATGTATCGGCATAATGCTCTCCACCGAGAACGGCTGTAAGCAAATCAATTTCGGTATCGGCATATAAATCATTGCCTTTACGGATAATTTTTGGGTCTTCGCTTACTTTGACCGTGATAATTAAATCTCCGGCATTAGCACCGCTTTTAGATGATTTACCTTTGCCTGTCAACTTCAATTTTTGATTATCTTGTAGTCCGGGCTTAAAGTTAACTTCAAACTTTTCACCATTGAACTGTAATTGTCTCTTAGTACCTTTACAAACTTCTTCAAGAGATATTTGTATTTCAGTCTTGAAATTCTCTCCCTTTTCATAGACGTTAGCATTGGGATTTTGTCTTGGTGTTTGTGTAAATCCGCCACCCATACCGCCGAATATCCTGTCAAAGAAGTCCGAAATACCTCCGTCGCCGAAGACGTCACCTACTTTTTGTCTCGCATTACCGGATTTTTGTCTGAAATTCTGTGAAAAATAATCACTCCAATTAAAATCATCATTACTTCCTCCAGTTTGGCGATGTTTGTTCCAATTGGAGCCAAGCAAATCATATTTCTTTCTTTTCTCGGGGTCACTTAGCACTGTGTAGGCTTCACTAATCTCTTTGAATCTTATTTCGGCATCGGAACTTTTATTAGAATCCGGATGGTATTTTTTTGCCAAGTTCCTCTAAGCTTTTTTGATATCATCCTGTGATGAATTTTTTGATACACCTAAAACAGTATAATAATCCTTAAACTCCAAAGCAACACCTGATTAATTAATTAACTCATAATTAAGCTAATGACGTTTCATTCAATCGGTTAATCTATTTCTACCATGTAAAAAAATCCCCGCCTGAAAGGCAGGGATAAATCAATTACAATATGGAATAATTTAAATCAACCAACTATTTTCATCATGTAACTAAGCAATATACCGGCTGCCACAGCCGAACCAATAACACCTGATACGTTTGGCGCCATGGCGTGCATCAGAAGGTGATTATTTTTGTTCTCTACCAAGCCTAATGTCTGTACTACTCTTGCAGAGGCAGGTACAGCAGATACGCCAGCAGCACCAATCATAGGATTGATTTTATTATCTCCTTTGAGGAAGAAATTCATAAGCTTTGCAAATAAAACTCCACTTGCGGTAGCAATAACAAAGGAGATGGCACCAAGAACAAATATCAGTATTGATTGTGGTGTTAGAAATGTTGTTGCTTGCGTTGATGCTCCGACGGTAATTCCGAGCGGAATAGTAATAATATCTATCAACTGCTTACCGGCTGTTTCAGCTAAACGTTTAGTTACGCCGGATTCTCTCAAAAGATTACCAAAGAACAACATACCTAACAGCGGAAGCGCATCGGGCGTTATAAATGCAGTTATCAAGAAACCGATAATCGGGAATGAAATCTTCTCCAATTTTGAAACTGCACGAGGTGGTTTCATTTTGATTACTCTTTCCTCTTTTGTAGTAAGTAATCTGATGACAGGCGGCTGAATCAATGGCACGAGAGCCATATATGAATAAGCTGCAATGGCAATAGAGCCAATAAGTTCCGGTGCCAACTTTGAAGTTATAAATATTGCCGTTGGACCATCAGCTCCGCCGATAATACCTATAGCAGCCGACTGTTCAAGAGTAAATCCCATAGTTGTTGCTGATAATAAGGTAATGAAAATACCTACTTGAGCAGCAGCTCCAAGAAGCATCAGCTTTGGATTCGACAAAAGCGACGAGAAATCAGTCAAAGCACCTATTCCAAGGAATATCAAAGGCGGATATACACCCGATAAAACACCAAAATACAAATAATTTAGCACACTGCCTTCATCATAAACCCCGAGTTGAAGTCCAATGCCCTGAACATAAGGGATATTACCAATGATTATACCGAAACCAATCGGTACTAAAAGCAATGGTTCAAATCCTTTTTTAATAGCCAAGTAGATAAATAAAATACCTACTGCTATCATAATTATATGCGGAATCGTAACATTGGCAAAGCCGGTATGTTGTAGAAAATGCAATACTCCTTCCATACCTAATTGCCCCCTATCTCGACCAGAGTATCTCCTTCGAGTACAGTATCATTTACATTAACTTTAATCGAGTTGATAACACCGTTTATATCAGATTTCACCTCGTTTTCCATCTTCATAGCTTCCATAATGATAATGGTGTCACCTACCTTAACTGTATCACCGGCTTTCATCTTAATCTCAAGAATAGTACCCGGCAGAGGTGATTTGATAGTTGTAATGCCTGCTGACGACGCTGGAACATTCGTCTTTTGAACGGGATTATTATTAGGAGTTGTTATAGAACGAACCAGCTTTGGTGTCTTGGTCATTGGTTTATCAAGCTTAATGTCCACTTGATACGTTGTGCCGTTAACTTCAACTTCTGCTGTGTTATCTTCAATATTTATTATTTCAACATCATAGTCATTGCCATGAATTGCGAATTTGAATCTTTTCATTTTTTTTTCCTGATTGTTATTTAGACAAGTTTTCTGATATTGTAGATTTTTGAGCTCCATGGCGAATAATGTCTCGGTTCTCTTTCGATTGTCAATACCGAACTTTCTTTATCATGAGCTTGAGCAAAATACAAATACAAAGCAGTACTGATAGCAGCATTTAACTCACCGGTTATATTATGTTTCACTGCAGTAGTTTTTTCCACTGTTTCAGGTACCGACTGTTTCCCCTTCTTATCTTGAAGGTTTTGTATTATTTTGGCAACACCTGTAATTATGAGAGCCGTCGTCAGGAGCGAAAAAAATACGAATAAGATACCGACAACAGCAATTTCTGAAGCTTCATCAATATTTTCATTTTGCAAATTGAACGTGATATCCTGCAAACCATTCACATTTGCATCCCCGACAGTTGCAGAAATTTTCATGAAGCCGTAAATTATATATTCAAACATGCCTTTTGTCCTTTATAATGGTATATTATCGTGTTTCTTAAGCGGATTATTATCCTTCTTATTTGCAAGCATTTGCAATGCTCTGACTACCCTGAACCGTGTGTTTCGCGGCTCTATTACATCATCTATGTAACCGTATTTTGCAGCTACATAAGGATTGGCAAATTTATCTTTATACTCTTGCTCTTTGATAGCAAAGAATTTAGCTCTATCCTCAGGATTGGAATATTCACTCAACTCTTTGGCATATAGCACTTCAATAGCACCTTTCGGTCCCATGACAGCGATTTCGGCTGAGGGCCATGCATAGTTAATGTCACCGCGTAGATGTTTGGAACTCATAACATCATAAGCTCCACCGTAAGCTTTACGCAATATTACCGTGATTTTGGGAACTGTTGCCTCACCAAATGCAAATAAAAGCTTGGCACCATGTACTATTATACCGCCGTATTCTTGAGCTGTTCCGGGTAGAAATCCCGGTACATCTACAAGTGTTAATATTGGGATATTGAAAGCATCAGTCAGCCTGACAAATCTTGCCGCCTTTCTTGAGGCATTGATATCTAATACACCTGCCAAATAATTTGGTTGATTAGCGACTATACCTACCGGCATTCCATTAAACTTAGCATACCCTACTACAATATTCTGTGCATAATTTCTATGCACTTCAAGAAACTCGTCATCATCAACAATCGCATGGATTACATCTTTAACGTCATAAGGTTTATTCGGATTATCCGGAATTATGTAATTCAATCTGTCTTCAAGACGGTCAACCGGGTCGCTGCAACTATAAATCGGTGGATCTTCCATGTTGTTCTGCGGGAAATAACTCAATATTTTTCTAATGAGCAAAATCCCTTCTTCTTCATTTTCGGCAACAAAATGATTAACACCCGATTTAGTGGCGTGAACATGTGCTCCACCTAATTGTTCTACTGTTACATCTTCATTTGTAACTGTTTTAACGACTTTCGGACCGGTAACAAACATGTAGCTTGTGCCTTTCGTCATTATCGTAAAGTCGGTTAATGCGGGTGAATATACTGCCCCACCGGCACAAGGACCAAAGATAGCAGATATTTGTGGTACAACTCCCGATGCCATGATATTCCTTTGGAATATATCCGCATAACCACCGAGTGATTTGACTCCTTCTTGAATTCTGGCACCCCCACTGTCATTAATCCCGATTATCGGTGCTCCGATTTTCATTGCCTTGTCCATAACCTTACATATCTTCTGAGCATACATTTCAGATAATGAGCCACCGAATACAGTGAAATCCTGCGAGAATACAAATACAAGACGACCGTCAATTGTGCCGTAACCGGTTACAACACCGTCTGATAATACTTCCGTTCCTTCAAGACCGAAATCCCGTGTTCTATGTGTAACAAACATATCGAATTCTTCAAAACTTCCATCATCGAGAAGCATATTGATACGTTCACGAGCAGTAAATTTTCCTTTTTTATGTTGTGATTCTATTCGTTTTTCACCACCACCGAGACGTGCTTTCTCACGCATCTCCATCAATTCTTTGATTTTTTCTTCAATGATAGCCATAAATAATCCTCAAAAAGAGTAATACTTAACAATAATTAATGTTAATTTTCATTGTAACACACTTACAAAAATACATAAGATATTGTTATCACACAAGTTTATTATGACTTATTTTTGTCAATCACAGCATATATTAAAATACTTTATTCACAAAATATCACATTTCATGTCATTATAATGTTAGAAATTCTAAATTAAAAAAAACCTGTCAAATGAAAAATGACAGGTTCAATTAAATAAGTATATGTCTCAAATTGTTACGCTTATGCTTTTACCTTGTCTTTCAAGGGATTGAAGAAATGTGTACCATCATATTTATGTTGTTTTGGAGTAATAGAAACATTCTTTCCAAAATTAGCTATATCAGGTTTATGGTCAACCTTAATCTTCTCCTGAATTGACATCAAAGCCTGAATAACGGCTTCAGGTCTCGGTGGGCAGCCTGACACATAGGCATCAACAGGCAGAAAACGGTCAATACCCTGAACCACAGAGTAGCTTCTGAACATACCACCGGTTGAAGCGCAAACTCCCATTGAAATAACCCATTTCGGGTCTGGCATTTGGTCATAGATTTTACGTACGACATGAGCCATTTTATAAGTAACGGTGCCTGCAACAAGTAATATATCTGATTGTCGCGGAGTCATTCGAAATACTTCAGAACCAAATCTTGCTACATCGAATCTTGGAGCAGCAAATGCCATCATTTCAATACCGCAGCATGAAATGCCAAGTGGCATGGGCCACGCCGAATTTGCTTGTGCCCATTTAATAACTGATTCTACGGTTGTAGTTAAGAATCCTTCCTTCGATAAGGTATTTTCTAATCCCACTCGAAACCTCCTTTTTTAAATTCGTAAATATATCCTACGAATAATATTACGATGAATGCAAACATAGCCCAAAATGCAGTCATACCTAATTCGCCAAGCTGTACTGCCCAAGGATACATGAATACAACTTCGATATCGAACACTATGAAACTCATCGCGACCATATAAAACTTAATTGAGAAACGATCTCTGGCTGTACCGCGTGGAATCATTCCGCTCTCATAAGTGGTCTGTTTTTCTTTGGTTGTACGTCTTGCACCAAGCCATTCTGATAACAACATGAATGCAAAACCGACTGTAAAACCTACAATCAGCATTATTATCAAAGGCAAATAACTTTCTATCATATTATTTAAACCTGCTTTTTAAATTATTGCATTTTTTCAAACTTCAAATTTATTTGATTTTTTTGAAATATCCAATTTATATCTAAAATATTTCTTATTTTCAACTTATTGTTGACCTGTATCATGATTATTTATTGCTCGATTTAACTTTTTCCGTAATATTTGAGAAAAATGGTACTATTCCAATCAAACCCTCTATATCAATGTTGTCAACTGCGCTTATCAGCAAAGCCGAGTATGATTTCATTATTTCAATATCATGTTCGGAGGAATAATCGGACAATTCATTTGCAAATTGTTGAATATCATTGATAATAAAAGTATTTGTAACATTTTCCCATGTCGGAATGATAAAATCCTGCAAGCGATTGTAAGCATCACTTTTCAAAACAATCTCATCAATAGAATTCAAATGATTTCTTAGTCTGATGAATCCTGAATTTAATGTCTCCAACACTGTCTTTCTGCTTGACGGTTTGATGAATTTCACTATCTCATTTAAAAGTGTTTTTCTTGAGAAGGGTTTTCTTACAAAACCGGATAACTTCAGACGTAAAGAAATCGGAAAATCTTCCAGTGATGAAGATGACACTGCTATAATCGGAATACTACTTGTTGAAATATCCTGCTTAAGTAGTTCACAAGTATCTGCACCCTTACCTGAAGGTAAATGAATCTTCATAATAATCAAATCCGGAGTCCAGTCTGCTATCTCGTCTATTGACTTTACACCGTCAGAGATATGCTTCAAGTTCAAATCAACATTTTTCAAGAACCCGTCAATAATCTGAGCATTATCGAAGTTGTCGTCAATTATTAAAAGTCGCCTGTCATCAAACAAGTAATTGACCTCTTCGGATACACTGTCGGATTCGCTTTTAGGCATTAACTCAGCAATATCAACAGATTTAATCAGAAGTTCAAAAACTGTTCCAACTCCTACCTTGCTTGACACTTTAATCGAACCGTTCATCATATCAAGCAATCTCTTAGTTATTGACAGACCGAGCCCCGTACCACCGTATTTACCTGATGATTGACCCTTGACTTGAACGAAGGGTTTGAATATATTTCGCAGCTGAGCTTCCGGAATCCCTATACCGCTATCTTCTATTATTATTAGCAAGTCTCCGGACTTGTCGTTATTTCTATCAAATTTTACACTAACTTTAATTCCACCTTCATCAGTGAATTTGACGGCGTTCCCGATTAAATTAAATAATATTTGCCTGATTCTTGTCTCATCAAGCTGTAAAGCGGACGGGAAATCAGGCTCAATATCTAAATCAACACTTATCTGCTTTTGAGCTGCATTTAAAGTAAATATTTTCAATACTTCTTCACAAATAGATTGGAAGTCAACCGATGCTTCATTGATTTCCATCCTTTCCGCTTCGATTTTGGATAAATCAAGTATATCATTTATCAGATTCAGCAGATTCATTGCAGCTTTAGATACTGCATCCAAGTAATAATCATTTTTTTCTGTTTCATATTTTTTCCCTCGTAATAATTCTGAAAAGCCGAGTATTGCATTGAGAGGAGTACGAATTTCGTGGCTTATGTTTGCAAGGAAGTCACTTTTTGCCCTGTTTGCCGCCTCAGCAATTTCCATTGCTTGCCTCAAACTGCCTTCAACCTTTTTCATATCGGATACATCAATTACAAAAGTTACTTTTTTGGGCTTGTTGTCGAAACCGATTATTCTTGTTGCATCGGCAATTATAAACAATTTATTTCCGTATTTATCAACAACTTCCCATTCACCTCTGACTTCTACATGCTCGCCTTCTTGTATAAATCGGTCATGTAATTCTTTCAAAAATCCTCTGGTAGTATTCTCTGCAACCATCGTAAAATGGTTTCCGATTAATTCATCTGCAGTATAATTATAGATTTTGCAATATGCAGGATTAACAAATTCAAAATAGCCATTTTCATCTGTGATACACATACCAATCGGAGTTTTCTTAATTATGTTCTTGAATCTTTCCTCGCTTCCCTTGAGATTTAATTCAGCTTCATGTTCCTTGGTAGTCTCTTCCAATATGATGAAGTAAAAATCCTCTACTTCTTTGTCCGTAGTTAATTTATTACAGATATAATTGACATATCGCTTCTTTCCAAATTTATTCTTCACTTCCAGTGATTGTATTCTGACCGATTCCGGATTGTTTAATATGTCTAAACCGGCTCTGTTTTCAAATTCTAAAAATTTACCGGGATGATTCCCCAGAGCTTGCTTATAAGAATATCCGGTGATTTCTTCTGCTTTCGGATTCCATGAAGTAACTTGTAGATTGTTATTTAAAATAATAATAGCAACCGGTAGATGTTCGAAGATTATTTCCAAATGTTCTTTACTGAAATTAAGGTTGCTCCCGGTAGGTGTATGTGCTTGTGCATCATCATTTATAAGATTCATGTTTTATACCTGTCAGTTTATCATGTTATTATATATCAACAAGATATATAATAACATGATAACGTCGAAAACACAATTATTATTTTAAATTAATGATTAATACTTATACAGTCACAAGTTTTCTGTTCGTTGTCATTTGTATGGCAGTCAATAATATAACCCCGCCGGAAACTAAAAAAATTAAAAAGGGGTCCATTAATTCAGTTACATATCCGACGATTCCATAAGATATAGGTTGCAATGATAATGATGCAGCTGTTATTATACCGAACACTTTACCCCTGATATCATTATCCAATATTTTCTGATAAATTGTTATCAGGCAAATATTAGTTACATTCAAACCAAAACCTGCTATGGACAAAAATACTATGGTTGTATATAATTCCTCGAAATAGCCAATTATTCCAAAGCCAAGCCCTATCAGGAGCAATCCTGCAATAGAAAACTTCCCTGCATTATCTTTGACATCAATCACCGACATAACAACACTACCAAGGAACATTCCAATAGTATAAGAAGCCATCATTACTCCCAAACCGGCTGCACCGGTAGAAAACTCCCCTTGGGCTATAACAGGAAGTATTACTACAAGAGATGAAAAGAAGAAATTGATAACTATCAATGGTATGAACATTGACTTAACTAAGGGTTGAGCCAGTGCAAGTTTGAATCCGGATTTTAAATTCTCCAAATATGTGCCCACTCTTTCTACAACCTTATGTTCATATACTACTTTTCCGATATAATAAGCAGAAAGAAAGAATGATAATCCATTAAAAAGAAAAGCCAGAGAAGCCCCAATCGCTGCTATTAAACCGCTTCCGAGCAGTAAGCCTACTACACCGCTCAAATTAGCTGTAGATTGATTTAGTGCATTTGCTCTTGTCAAATCCTTTTCTTCTACCAGATTGGGTATTATTGATAGTGTTGCAGGATTGAAAAATGCTGCATTGATTGCTATTAATATCGTTGCCACAATCAAAATTGGAAGATTTAAAATTGACATAAATGATAATACGGCAAGAATTAATACAATTATTCCTCTGATAATATCTGTTATTACCATTATGTGTTTTCGGTCTTTATTATCAGCAAATTCTCCTGCTACCGGACCGAGTAAAACTGCCGGAAGTGAGGTTGCAATCATTATTATTCCGACTGCAAATCCGGAATTTGTCCATTGATAAACGAGCCATAAGACTGCAAGACTATGGACCTTGTCCCCCATCTGTGAAATAATCTGCCCGTACCAAAACTGCCTGAAATCCCTAGATTTCTTGATAAATTCTATAGTATCATTTGCCACTTATTCATCTTTGATAGTTAGTATTATGTATTTTTCTGTATTTATATATCATAGCATTCCATTACGTTTTCTTATAATCCATTCCAAAGCAAAAGCTGCTAATGCAAGTGCTAAGAGCCAAGGATAATTCATGAGTGCTATATCATTTCTTTTGTTAACTATTTTCTCTTTGAAATTTTTTAAATCTTTAATATCTTTTAATATATTTTGCATAT
>JBAYPL010000068.1:0-11572 GCA_041677745.1 Kapaibacterium sp. (SeqCode) | reverse complement strand
ATTCAATCGTCCTGTTTATCAAATCGAGTAATTCCTTTTGTTCGTATGGTTGTTCGTCTGCATAATACATATCGAGATAATCTGTCGAGACAGTGACTTTTCTGTCTCTTTTCACATTTAGGCAGAGATTTCTTGCGATTGTAAGCAAATATCCCTGGATATTAAATTTAACTGTCTCTTTGTTGCAATTATTATAAAATTTGATAAATGTTTCTTGAAAGACATCTTCGGCATTTTCTCCATAGCCTAAGACCTTGCAACAATAGGCATGGACTATGGATGAATACCGGTCGTAAAGCACTTTAAAGGCTGCTGACGAAGTACTTTTGTCACGCTTTAACAGTTCTACCAACTCAGAATCTGAATATGTTTCAAAATTTTCTTTCATTTAAATTCTTAGTTTTGGAAATATTTCCAATCTCAATATCATATATACAATTACACATGAAACAAATTTTAGTTGCAATAATATTAAATATTATTTACAAATTACCAATAATAAAATTATCTTCATTTCTTCTAATCATTTATTTGAAAAACAAATGGAAAATATATGAAAGGATTAGTATTGTTGATCTTAGGAAAAGTTTTAGTAACAATGGTAGTATTTGTTTTTTTTTATGTTCAACAAAAGCGGAAGATGAGCTTATGGCAAAATCAGTTTATGATTTTACGGCAAAAGATATTGACGGAAATGATGTAAGTTTAAGCAAGTATGAAGGTAAAGTAATATTAATAGTGAATGTTGCCTCGGAATGCGGATTTACAAAGCAATATTCCGGATTACAGAATCTTTATGATACTTATAAAGATAAAGGATTTGTGGTACTTGGTTTTCCATGCAATCAGTTCGGCGGACAGGAACCGGGAAGTGATGAAGACATTAAGAGTTTTTGTAGCAGTAACTTCGGAGTGGATTTCCCCATGTTTTCCAAAATTGATGTCAACGGGGACAACGCTCATCCCCTATATGTATATTTGAAAGCGCAAGCAAAAGGTACACTGGGGACAACGCCGATAAAATGGAACTTTGCTAAATTTCTAATTGACAAAAACGGCAAAGTGATTGATAGAATCAGCACTCAGACAACACCAGAGTCTCTCAGCGAGCAGATTGAGAAACTGCTTTCAGAATAGAATATTTATTGCAAAAATAAGAACCGGCTGATTTTTTGTCTCTTGCCGGTTTTTTAAAAAAATATTATAATCTATCTTTACATACGAAATACACCGAATTTATGTTCAGGAATTTCTCTGTTCAGTGCTGCAGAAATACCTAAAGCAATCACTGTTCTTGTATCAAGGGGGTCAAGAATACCGTCATCCCAGAGTCTTGCACTGCTGTAATAGGGACTTGCCTCTTCTTCATACTTACTTAAAATCGGCTCTTGTATCGCTTTTACTTCATCTTCGGAAAGAATGATACCTGATTTTTCATATTGTTTAATCTTCACTGTAGATAAGACATTAGCAGCCTGTTCACCGCCCATGACTGATATTCTGCTGTTCGGGTACATGAACAGAAGCCGAGGCTTGTACCCGCGTCCACACATAGCATAATTCCCTGCTCCATACGAACCGCCGACAACAACAGTGAACTTAGGCACTTGAGTATTAGCAACAGCATGAACCAACTTGGCTCCGTCACGTGCAATCCCTCCATGCTCATACTTCTTGCCCACAATAAATCCTGTTATATTCTGAAGAAACAATAAGGGGATTTTTCTCATTGAACATAATTCGATAAAATGAGCTCCTTTCAGTGAAGATTCTGAAAACAGTACACCGTTATTGGCAATGATTCCAACCGGGAAACCTTTTATTCTTGCAAAACCTGTGATAAGAGTTTTTCCGTACTCCGACTTAAATTGCTGAAAGCGGCTTCCGTCAACCAAACGAGCAATGACTTCCATCATGTCGAATTGTGTTTTTAAGCTTTTAGGAAGTATCCCGTAAATCTCATCTTGGTCATAAAACGGCTCTTCGGGTATTGATATATCGAGCTCAAATTTACTTTTTTTTTCAAAATTCTCAACTATGTTCCGAACTATCTCCAAAGCATGCTCATCATTCTGAGCCAAATGGTCGGAAACACCGGAAATCTTGCAATGTACATCAGCTCCACCTAATTCCTCGTCTGTAACAATTTCTCCTGTAGCAGCTTTCACGAGTGGAGGACCTCCGATAAATATTGTAGCTTGATTCTTCACCATTATAGTTTCATCGCTCATTGCCGGTACATAGGCTCCACCGGCAGTACATGATCCCATCACACAAGCTATTTGCGGAATACCTTCTGCTGACATTTGTGCTTGATTATAAAAAATATTACCGAAATGCTCTTTATCAGCAAAAGTTTCCGATTGCAAAGGAAGAAATATCCCGCCTGAATCTACCAAATAAATGCACGGTAATTTATTCTCTAAAGCTACTGTTTGCGCCCTGATATGTTTTTTTATAGTCATCGGAAAATATGTTCCACCCTTTACTGTGGCATCGTTGGCAATTATCATACACTCTCTACCATTTATTACTCCAATACCTGTAACAATTCCGGCAGATGCTGCGTCATCATTGTATAGTCCATTTGCAGCGAGTATATTCAATTCAAGGAAAGGGCTGTCTTTATCACACAATTTTTCAATTCTTTCTCTAACAAGCAATTTACCGCGTTGTTTATGTCTTTGTCTTGAATTCTCCGGACCTCCTAACTTAGTTTGCTCGACTTTTTCTTTGAGCTGCTTTAGTAAGGTCAATGAATGACTGTAATTTTCCTTGTATTCCGGTGATTTGGTGTTTAACTTTGAGTTAATTCTATACATTAAAAACCCTCTAAAATTTAAATTGCCAAATAAATGTGTTTTAAACGATTGAAAAATAAAATCATTTAGTTTAATTTTCCCGACATAAAAATATTAATTAAGTAAACTATTAAAAAATAATCTAAATTATAAGTAACATAACCGATAATTATGATTTATAGCCTTTCGGATTAAATAGTACTATTATTAAGAGAAATATAAAAACCGAAATAACAAATATATTAAAGATAAGCAATTTTCACAAATATAACAAAGTATTCGATAATTTTTATTATATTTGTAAAATAAATTTTTTAATTTTGAAAAAGTATTCTTATACATGACATTTCTTGAAATAGGGATTAAGTCTGAGATATTAAAGGCTATCGCTGAACTTGGTTTTTTGAAGCCAATGCCAATACAAAAGACAGTAATCCCCATAATCCTCAACAAAGACACCGACATCATTGCTTTAGCTCAGACCGGAACAGGTAAAACAGCAGCATTCGGATTGCCGGTTCTTCAGAAGCTTGAATTGGAGGAAAACCATATTCAAGCACTCATTTTAAGTCCCACCCGTGAGCTTTGTATCCAGATAGCCGACGATCTGATGAACTACTCAAAGTATATTGACAATCTAAACATTGTTCCGGTATATGGTGGCGCCAGTATGGAAACTCAGATACGAGCATTGAGACGAGGTACACATATTGTAGTCGCAACCCCAGGCAGACTCAACGATTTATTGAACCGAAGAGTACTGTCTCTTAAAAAAATTAAATATCTGGTTCTCGATGAAGCTGATGAAATGCTGAATATGGGATTTGCCGAAAGCATTGAATCCATTATCAATGAATTACCGGAAAGCCGATGCACAATGTTGTTTTCAGCGACGATGCCGAGAGAAATCTCAGCAATCGCTCAGAAATATATGAATAAGCCTGTTGAAATTACGATTGGCACCAAAAATTCAGGAGCAGAGAACATCAAGCATGTTTGCTACACAGTTCAAGCAAAAGACAAATATGACACATTAATCAGAATTGCCGATTATTATCCGAATATATACGGTATTGTGTTCTGCAGAACTAAGAAAGAGACACAAGAAATAGCCAACAAACTTATTTACGACGGCTATAATGCTGAAGCCTTACATGGAGATTTATCACAGCCGCAAAGAGATGCTGTAATGAATAAATTCAGAAACAAGAATATAAACTTACTCATAGCTACTGATGTTGCTGCAAGGGGAATTGATGTTGACGACCTGACTCATGTAATTAATTTCACGATGCCTGAAGATCCGGACACTTATAATCACAGAAGCGGCAGAACCGGTAGAGCCGGTAAAGCCGGTATTTCTATAATTATTACCAATCTGAAAGAAAAGAATATAATTAAACTGATTGAGAAGAAAATCGGTAGAGATTTTATCAGGGAATCAGTTCCTAACGGTCGTGAAATTTGTGAGAAACAGCTCTTTCATTTAATTGAAAAAATTGAGCATATCGAAGTTGACCATTCTGAAATCGAACCTTATCTGCCAATCATTTACAAAAAATTGGGTTGGTTGGACAAGGAAGACTTGATTAAGAGACTGGTATCTGTCGAGTTTAACAGCTTCTTGGATTACTATAAAGATGCACCTGACTTGAATGTTTCCGAACATAGTGATGTTAGGAGAAAAAGCAGTAGAAATCATAATGATAATGCTTTTACTGAGCTTTATATTAATTTGGGCAGAATAGACGGTATTTATCCAAGTGGCCTGATTGAATTTCTAAACAGATCAAATAAGGGCATGAAGTTCAAATTAGGCAAAATTGAAATTGCAAAAAGTTTTTCCGTATTCGGTATCGAAAGTGATTTAGCAGACCAAATGATTCACAACATGCACGGAATGAAACTTGAAGGTCGAAGGATTGTTGTAAAGCTAAATGATAGTAAGAGTAATAAACCTACAAAAGAAAAAGATAAAAAGAAGTATAAACCTCGTAATAAAAAAGGGTTGATATAAATCAACCCTTCTTTTTATTGTAATTATTCAGAACCATTCTTTTATAATTATTCTGATTCAGTTGCAGGTGCTTCATCTTGCTTATTCTTTGCTGCTTCTTCAGCTTTGGCTTTAGCAATTACTCGTTCTTTACGAAGTTTCTTACGTCTTTCGTATCTTGTGGCAACAACCTGTTTATGCTTTTCTACTTCAGCATTAATTTCTTCTTCAGATTTACCTTTAAAAGTCAGGTGTCTGCGAAGCAAAATACCTTCATAGCTTAAAAGGAATTGAACAGTCTCGGTAGGCTGTGCACCAGCATTCAACCAATGCAATGCTTTATCAGTTTTAATTCTGATAGTATTCGGACTTGTATTAGGGTCATAAAAGCCGACCTTGTCCAAATAGGCTCCATCACGTCTTGCACGGGAATCTACCGCAACAATATCATACACGGGATGATGCGTTCTACCCTTCCTTCTTAATCTTAACTTAACCATTTAAAAATACCTTTATATATTGAGAAAAAAATTATTCAATTTGTCATCGTTTTGCGTACCCTTGTATAGGATTTCGATGCCCAAATCTCATCTATTTCATACCAAAACCGGGCATTTTGGGGAAGAATCTCGATTTTTTCCCATGTGCCACGCTTTTCATCATTTTCTGCATTTCATCGAATTGCTTAAGCAACTTATTAACATCCTGTACTTTCATGCCACTGCCTTTGGCAATGCGCATTCTACGCGAGCCGTTAATAATCTTTGGTGTAGCTCTCTCTTTCTTAGTCATAGAGAGAATTATTGCTTCTACCTTCTTGAAAGCAGTATCGTCAATTTGTACATTTTTTAATTGTTTGTCCATTCCGGGAATCATACCCAACAAATCACGAATGGAGCCCATTTTCTGAATCATTTTCAATTGTTCGAGGAAATCATCGAAAGTAAATTGATTCTTTCTGATTTTTTCTTCAAGTTGTTCAGCCTGTTTCTGGTCGAATTGTTGTTCAGCCTTCTCTACAAGAGTAAGGACATCACCCATGCCGAGTATTCTTGAAGCAATACGTTCGGGATGAAATGGCTCTAAAGAATCAAGTTTTTCACCGGTAGAAACAAACTTAATTGGCTTTCCTACAACTTCCAACACGGACAAAGCTGCACCACCGCGTGTATCGCCATCCATTTTAGTGAGGACTACACCGGTTAGTGTTAAATTTTCATGAAAGGCTTTGGCGGTATTTACCGCATCTTGACCAATCATTGCATCCAGCACAAATAAAGTCTCTTTTGGATTGACACTTGATGAAATATTCCGGACTTCAGCCATCATATCTTCGTCAATTGTCAAACGTCCGGCTGTATCTATAATAACTGTATCACGCCCGAATTTCCTTGAATAGGCAATTGCATCTTTAGCTATTTGAACCGCATCTTTACTATCTTGAGTAAAGACCGGTACCTTAACATCGGCTGCAAGCTGCTGCAACTGTAATATCGCAGCCGGTCTATAGATATCGCAAGCTACCAGTAAAGGCTGCTTTCCCTTTTTCTTGAGACTTTTTGCAAGTTTACCGCAAAATGTTGTCTTACCGGAACCTTGTAGTCCCGCGACTAAAATCACTGTCGGCGCCTGCGATGAAAAACTCAGCTCGCTCATTCGCTTGCCCATAATCTCGACAAGCTCGTCATGAACTATTTTAACAATGAGTTGCTCCGGTAGAAGTTTTCCTTTAACTTCTTTTCCGACTGCTTTCTGCGATATTTCATCAACCAACTTCTTTGCAACATTAATATTAACATCGGCGTCAAGCAATGCCCGACGTATCTCACGCATGGCTTCACTGATATTCTCTTCCGAAATCGTTGATTGACCACGGAATTTCTTTAATGCAGATTCTAATTTTTCTTGTAGATTCTCAAACATAGAGATTTATTTATGACAAATTTACAGAATTACAAAAATAACACTTTTTTTCCCGTTTACAAAGCATTCTTTTTCATTTACTTAATAATTTCCAGGACTTTTAATTGTGCAGCATTGAGAGACTCGGCAGCCGATGCCTTGCCATACATTGTTTCGACTGCTGCATCTTCGATTATTGTCTCTATGTCGAGCCATTTAGGGTGAATCGGCGTCATTCTTGCTTTCTCTAACTGTTTAGCAAATACCAATCTTTCTTCTTGAGAATTATAAAAATCATCTTGATAATATTGTTTGTCTGCCGGAAAGCCTGCTTCAATTACAGCTTTACAAAATCTTATGGAATTCTTACCGTCGGTAAGAAACTTAATTAATTCTTCGGCTAATTCTTTATTTCCTGAATTGGCATTTATTGCCAAATACTCACCACCACCGAAAGAAATCCCCTCAGAGTCTCCGGTACCCGGAACAAGTGATACTCCGTAATTCAGATTGGGATTTTCATTCTTGATTTTCTCGATTAGCCATCCGCCCGAAAGCCAAAATGCTGTCTTACCTTCGGTAAATGATGCATCCAATTGTCTTTGTGTCTCAATTATTCCGTATCTTGAAAGTGATGAATACATTTCGAGAGCAGCGATGTTTGCAGCAGAGTTAATCACCGGATTACCAGAGTCATCAAGTATATCCCCGCCGTAAGTCCAGAAAAAGGATACGATTTTCTTGTAGAGTCTATGTCTGTCAGAGCCGTTTGCCCCCCATCCGTAAGTATTTTTATTATTTATTTTCGATGCGATTTCGGCTAATTTTTCATAAGTATCGAACTCTTCACTGCCTGCTTGGACTAAATCTTTATTAAAGAACAACACTCTTGTATCAACAATCCAAGGTAATGCATATAATTTATTTTCATAATAGCATGGTGATAATGAAAAATCAATGAATTTATTGATATTTACCGAATCGGGGTTTAATTCATGTAACACCGAACTTGAGCTGAATTGAGCAACCCAATCCGAGCCAAGTTCTAGTACGTCGGGTGCATTTTTTGCGTTAAAGGCTGCGAAGAGTTTTGTTTTGCCGTCTCCCCAACTCAATTCAGTCATTTCAACTTTACAATCATTGGCTGATTCAAATTCGCTGATGAGTTCTTTGATGATGGCTCTTTGATTTGGTTCACTCCAAAAATGCCAAAACCTAATTACATTAGATTCGGATTTCTCAGAATTTGACTTATCGCCGCATGAAACTAATGACAGTATTAGAATTGACAAACAAAGTATGTTCTTAATTTTATTCATGATTTATTATTAAAATAGTTTATTGAAACTGACAATTGACACTAAGTCAAATATAATCAAAATTTACTAATGATTTTGCTTATTAACAGCATAAAAAAAAAACTCCCCCGCACATAATATTGACAGGGGAGTTTAAATAACAACAATTCAGATTATTGTTTCATAAATGTTTTAACGAAAGTATTGACATCTGATTCGACTATCAACATATAAGCGCCGGGACTTAACTCTGATAAACTGAGTGTACCTTCGTATATTTGTCCGGAATTGACCATTCCTTTATAAACTTCTTGGCCTAACAGGTCAAGCACCTTAATTTTTAGCATCTGAGGATTATCAGAATTGATAATTATATTTAAATCATCAACTACAGGGTTCGGATAAGTAAGCATATATCCGTCTCCGGTCATACCTGTAATGAACTCTGAAGCATCATCTTTTCTAGGTGTTCTTAATATGATGAAGTTCTTTGGATTGCTGGTACATCCATTGGCATCTGTTACGGAAATAATAAATCTGTTAGTACCTATCACAGGTTGTACATGAGTAGGATCAACCGGAGTTCCGTCCTTGTAAGACCAATTAACGAAATACGGAGCAGTACCGCCGTTAATATTCGTTGTTAAAACAGACGGGTCAGTAAGGTCAACAGGATTGCTGTTTCTAACTGTCAGAGCTGCGGGTGAAGTTGAAACTGACGGTGAATTCCAAACGACTACATCAACAAAATCAATGTAAGTATTGTTTTCAACAACATCAATAAGTGTAAGTTTATAAGTCTTCGATAGATTTGATGCAATAATTACAGGGCTTTCGACAGTGTTATCAACAAAATCGCCGGCAGGAGTCCAAGTGAAATCAAATTGTCCGCTACCTCCAATAACTTTTGTTTCAAGCACCGGTGATGCGCCTTTGCATGAAGATACATGATCATCATTGATTATTGTTACTGGGCAGTCGGGGTTAACATCAACAGTAATTTCTGCTTCACCGCCTTCACAATCCATACCGTCAACAACAAACTTAAAGGTATAAGAACCTGCATCAGTAAAGTGATATTCAAGTTCAGGGCTTGTTCCAATCAAAACACCATCCAAGAACCAGCTGTAAGTAAATATTCCATTGCTGTTTACCACTGAATTAAAATGTACCCACTCATTACGACATGCATAACCATCATTGTAAGTATTAGCCGATACAGCAACATCAATTACTTGTTTGGCAGTTATTGTTACATCCATTGATTCGAAGTCCGAGTAATTGCCCCAGACTGCAGAAGTACGAATAACTTTTACGGAACCTTCACCTGCTTCTCCCCAGAGTACAGTGATTTGTTCCCCTGCTGAAGGTCCAACAATTTCTCCACCTGTTACAACCCAATTGTAATCTATCAATGGTGAAGAAGTTGTATGATAAACTGAATGACGTCCTTCACAGAATGAGTTATCGCCGAATAAAACCGGATCTCCAAAAGTATTGAACTTGTATGCAGCAGACCAATTACTTAAACCTTGCTGACCTATTGTCTGTACCTGCCAGTAAAATTCTCTTTCTTCGAAAAGATTTGTTACGCTATAGTCAGTACCAACGATATTATTGACCTGAGCAACAATGTTTGCAAAGTCTTTATCTGTTGCAATTCTTAAATTGTAAGCTACAGCATCAGGAATTTGATTCCATATAAAATTGACTTCCGTAAATAAATCAATACTGTTATTCGGCGGAAATACAAGAGATGGTGGTGACAATGTCATTGTAGTAAATGAAAAAGTACTCGACCATAAACCTGCTCCGTTACCTTTGTACGCTCTTACTCTCCAATAATGAACAGAATTATTCTCCAATCCGGTATAATCAGTATAGTTATCAACAATACCGGTTTGCGTAAACAAAATGTTATTGAATATGTCATCTGTAGCAATTTGAATTTCATACGAGTCAGCATCGGCAACTTCAGTCCAAGTACAAGTTCCTTGCAGAACAACGTCAACATCTTCATCAAGTGGAGTTAACAAGATTGGTGCATTCAGTTGTGTTCCAAACGACCAAGTATCTGAATATTCACCGACTCCGTCATTGTCAACTGCTCTTACAGCCCAGTAGTAACTTGTATTATTGTCCAATCCTGTGTAATCATAAGAGTTTGTATTGACTGTTTCATCAACAATTGGTGATGATAGGTCAGAATTTGTTGAAATTAGTAAATCATAGGCTGTGGCTCCCGATTGTAATGCCCAGCTCAAAGTACCTAGATCAGCTAATAATCCTTGAGCATTATTTACAGGAGATAGTAAAGTTACTTTTGCAAGTTGAGTTGTAAACATAAATGCATCGGAGAAAACTCCTTCATTATTTGGACTATAACCTTTTACTCTCCAGTAGTAGGTTGTTTTACCGTTTAAGTTAGAGATTTCAAGGTCTGTACCGTTGACAGTTGTGTTTTCGTAAATCAGATTTGCAAAAATAGGGCTTGTTGAAACCTGTACATGATAGTTGTTTGCTCCGTCTAATGCCATCCATGTCAAAGTAGGATTAAGTACAACTTGAATAGACTCATCAGCGGGTGTTGACAAAACAACGCTTCCAAGTACGGTAGTAAAGCTGAATATTTGTGAATAATCACTAATTCCATCGGCATTCTTCGCTCTGACTTTCCAGAAGTATTTAGTGTTGTGGTTAAGTCCTGAATAATTATAAGATGTACCGTTTAAATCACCCACGTTAGCAATTACACTAATAAATGCTGCATCAGATGCCAAAATCAAATCATAGGAGTCCGCTCCGTTTACAGCTTCCCAGTTCAAGATACCGTCAAGTTGATTTTTGTAAGAATCATTAAGCGGAGTGTTTAAAACAGGAGATGCGACAACGGTTTTAAATTCACTTGATGCCATGTCACCCATGCCGCCTGCATTTTTTGCAGTTACAATTAACATGTAATCTGTAAAATTACCAAGATTGTTGTAAGGTGTGCTTGTACCGTTCACATTAATTGTCATTACTGATTGAGAAGGTGGAGTAAGCAATTCCACATCATAAGAACTGGCACCTGCTACAGCAGTCCACTCAAACATTCCGGAAACAGGTACACCTGCCGACTGATTAGCCGGATAGATTATTGTTGTTACTCCCACTCGAGTAGTGAAGTTTCTTACACTAGAAAATGCACTTATATTTCCGTCATTACTCTGAGCTTGTACTTTCCAGTAGTAATTAGTAAAATTATCAGACACGGCTATATTGATTTGAGTGTCATTTGTTTGATAATCATCAACATTAGACAGAAAATCAGCTGATGTTGATACGAGTATATTATAAGAATCAGCACCTGAAACACTATTCCAAACGAGAGTAATGTCACGTTCATCTAAACCCTTCGCATTATCTGCAGGGCTTGTGAGAACAGGACTTTCAAGAAGAGTTTTGAAACTGATTGTTTTCCAATCTCCTTCACCTTCATCATTTGTTCCAAGTACTCTGGCATAATACATAGTGTTGTAATTTAGTCCACTGTATCCAATGCTCGTAAATTGTCCTGTTGAATTTATGATTGT
>JBAYPL010000067.1:0-11658 GCA_041677745.1 Kapaibacterium sp. (SeqCode) | reverse complement strand
TTAAGTGTTATAATCATAATTTGCAATGATGTGAGATACTTCTGATAATTATATTATAAGAAAGCAAAAAAACTAAGCATTGCTCCAAATACAAGCTTACATTTCGATTCTTTTATAAATCACAAAATTTGGAGTTATCTTTAAGCCAAATTTTTTCAGCTTGGTAATCGGGCAAAATTTTTTGAACGATTGACCAGAATCTTTCTGAGTGGTTATGCTCTATTGTATGAGCTAACTCATGGATTATCACATAGTCAACAGCACTTTCTCTTGCCATGACTAAGCGCCATGATAAATTAATGTTACCCGTTGCGGAGCATGAGCCCCATTTTGTAGCAGCAGAGTTAATCTTTAACTTATTATAGCGAAATTGGTATTTTTGAGCGAATTCTTGTACCTTGGGAGCAAAACAATTCCATGCCAAATTCTTATACAAGCCGGTTAAGTAATCTTTAGCATGAAAGGAAACCTGCCTGTTCAAATAGAAAGAATTATTTTCATATTTAACTGCAAATTCGTTGTCATCAACTACATTCAGGGACCGCCATTCTCCTAGATAAAGTAGCTTCCCGCCGGTTGAATAGTCAATATCATTTTTTTTATACTTTTCTATTTCCTCTTTTTTCTCTAAAATCCAGTCACGCTTTTGTTCGATAAACCTATTGATAGTTGAAAGATTAGAATAATATGGAGCAGAAACTTTCACACATCCCTGTCTGTTGATTGTTATGGATATCCTTTGACCTTTTACTCTTCTTAATTCATATACTATATCATCAAGATTAATTGTTTTCAACATAATTTAGTAAATAATAAATGGGTATAAACTATTTATAAACAACAACTTTTAAAACAATATCAGATAAATCCCTGCTGAAGATAACATTCTCTTTGTGATTTAACTTAACAATTGAGCTTTTATATTTTCTCTTGTCAAGACCATCCAAGATGATTGAATTGAGCTTACTTGCAGCTTTGTATAAAGAATCATTATAATAATGAATCTTAAACTCAGAATAAGGTCTTAGATTACTCCTGATAGCATCAATATAATTGCTTGGAAATAAATTGCTTACTTCAAATGACTCCTCAGGAATCAAAAAGTAGAAAGTCGTAAAGAGTCTGTTGTTCTCTTCGTGATATTCATTCTCTTTAGTTTCCTGTCTGCTTACGTGAAGAACTCTGTGAGAATTGGCGATTGTCTGTCTGTCTGACAAGATTAGGTATCTGATGATTATCGAATCCGAATTGAAAATCTCATCATCATATTCTTCCAAACTTATCATATCGCGTATTGGCAGCTTGTTGGATTTTAATTCGATATTGTGGTTCGAATGATTTGTTATGATATTGAGATTATGAATGCCCGGTATTTGGCTTGTTCTCGATTCGACACTGAACTCTATGACCGGTGGTTTATTGCTGTAATTGTCTGTACTTGATTCTAATATAGGGAGAGGGTTTCCGCTTTCTGTATTAAAGTATATTATGTCAGAATTAATTGCAGGCTTCCGAAATTTTATTCGACTATCATCAATACCTCTTGATGCGAAAAAAACAGTTATTTGTGGATTATATTCACAGGAATCAATCAGCAACTTTTCCATTGGATTGCTTCTAAGAAAGTTGGCAACATTGTCGTGATTATTGAAAATCAAAGAATCAAGTATTTTACCCTTATGAACAATATTTGTCCCAAATGATTCCTTAAAAAAGAAATATAATGAAGGGAACTGCCTGATTACACTTCGTTTTTCCGCTACAATGTTTGATACTTGAGTTCTTATACTTATGTCTTCGAACCTTTCATACATATTATCTGGTTGCTCTATTAGAACCTTAGCTAAATATAAATCCAGTTTCCCTTTTCCACCGGGTCTGTTCGAAGCAAAAACCGCATTGCCGTCCGGAAGAATAGTAAAATCAGATTCGTCAAATTCTGTGTTGAAGTGGTGCAGGGGACGTGGTCTGTCCCATTTATTATCAGCCCGAGTACTAAAAAACAAATCGTAACCGCCCGGTCCTTCATATCCATCTGAAGCAAAGTACAAGGTATCCGAACTATGGAGGAAGGGAGTAATCTCATTGCCTCTTGAGTTCAATTCATCAATCGAAAATGGTGCGCCCCAATTCCCGTTTTCATTTCGGTAAGACATCCATAAATCAATGTCATTTTCATTTGAATTGCGCGTCGAAGCAAAAACCATAACATCACCGTCAGGTGATACAGTAACATGTGAGCAAAAAGCATCAATAGCCAAACTGTCAACGGGAAATGGATTTGTCCAATTCTGTTTGTGGTAAACAGTCCGGTAAATATTTAAATATGATTGGTTTACACCCTTTCTGTATTTACTGAAGTAAGCTTCGTCTTTTGATGGGCTGGTGATATATGATTGATTGGCTCCTAAATCATTGATGTCGGATTTCAATAATTTTGGTAATGTATCTGTTTCGTCATTGTCTAATTTGACAACATAAAAGTATGTTTTACCTGTTCTGTCGGAGTTAATGTAAAGAAGTGACTGGTATAAATTATAATGCGGAGCAAAATCATCCATTTCTGAGTTTATCGAGTTCATATTTATTATAGAGCCCCACTTTCTGACTCCATTTTGAGCATTTGCTCCTACAAAAGATAGTAATAGAAAAGAAATCACGACAGCCTGTAATATCAAAAGGCTGGACATATTCATTTCAAAAAAAATTCTTCTTGTATTTTCTATCTTTAAATCTATCATAATCTTCAAAAATAATCAAATTATATTTGATTTAATAATCATGAAAATAATTTCCTGTCCCTGGTTCATTAAATGAGATGATTTTGTGCTTGATTAATCTGATATCATCTGTCAACGAGTAAAATAATCACATCTTGGAAATTATTCATTGTCAATCTTGTAAATAGAAAATTTCCGACCAAATCGAAAGTGGATTTTCGACAGGAGTTCTTGAATTGATAAAATATTTAGTATATTTGAATAAAAAAAGAGCTGTATTATGGAAACAATAAATAATATTGAACTTAGAGACCAAGATAAGTATCCTGATGAGGAGTTGCTCTCTACGATATTGAAAGAATCTTTCTCGGCATACAAAAACTTATTGAGACTCTTCGACAAATACGATTTGAATTATCAATGGCGTTATTACCATGACGGTAAAGCTTGGCTGTGCAAAGTCCAAAAGAAGAAAAAGACAATAGTGTGGATGTCCGCATGGAATGGATTTATGCAAGCAAGCATTTATATCTCCGAAAAGTATGTTGACAAACTTTATGAACTCAATATATCGAATGATTTGAAGGAAAAATTTCGAAACACAAAGAATGTAGGTAAGTCATTACCATGTACCTTTAATATTATTGACAATGAAATTCTTATAGATTTTGAAATTGTTATGAATTATAAGTTAATGTGTAAATGATATAGCATAATGTCATTATCTGTGGTAAACATCAGCATTATAATTTCAGACATAAATCAGAGACTTTCCTTAACTATACGAACTAACTGCTTTATATGAGAAATAAACAACCTTTGCCTAATGTGAAGTAATAGTCATAACTATAAACTTAAGTTGTTGCAATTAGGATATCATCAATCATCTAAGTTTCACCATATCTCACAGAATATACTTCCAAAAGAAATACAATCATTTTGGTATTTATTGAAAATTATTTTATACATTTGTAATCATGTTTATTAATGTTTTTTTGAATATTTTTAGTTGTGAGAGTTGTATAGAATGCAAAAACCGTTTATTCTTGTTGTTGATGATAATAAAATAACCACCAAACTGCTAAGACGTTACCTCGAATCAAACGGATACGAAGCAGTTGAAGCTTATGATGGGATTGATTGTTTAGAGAAAGTAGAACAACGACAGCCCGATGCAATTGTACTTGATGTAATGATGCCAAGAATGGACGGGTATGAGACAGTCAAGAAACTTAAAGAAAATCCAAAAACTAATCATATACCCGTTGTTATAGTTACTGCATTGAATGATGTGCCGAATCAATTGAAGTCCATTGATGCTGGTGCTGATGATTTCTTAAGTAAACCCATTGAAGAAAAGCTTCTGATTGCTAAGGTAAAACTACTAAGTAATCTTAATATAAATACAATAAAAGCAAAAAATTACGAAAAGTACTTCAATGAAGTTATTGACGGTATTATGACTGTTGATGAGCTTCAACAAAAGATAGTTTATTAAGAATTTTACATAAATACTCTTAGCCATTTTACTCATAAATTTTGGCTGGCATTTTACATTTCATGTTTTTGTTTAGGTCTATAGATTTTGAGCGGAAATGTCTTTTCAGTGTTGAATGTGATTTCTGTTGGGATGTATTTATTGGGAATAAATTCATAAATTTCTTCGACTCTAATAGCTTTTACATGTGCAGACCTTCCTCAACAAGATTTGACACAAATATTTATACAAATGAATTAAAACAATAAAATCAGACAAAAAAGTCTTATAAACAATAAAAGTATTACATTAACGAAATACAAGTGTTATTAATAAAGGCATCATAATAATATGGAAAAAAATAAAGATAAACTATTAAGATTAAAACACGAAAGAAATGCTGTAATTCTTGCACACTATTACCAGGACCCGGAGATTCAGGATATTGCAGATTTCATGGGTGATTCATTAGCACTTGCACAGGTTGCCAAGAAAACAAAGGCAGATGTCATTCTTTTCTGTGGAGTACATTTCATGGCTGAGACTGCTAAGATATTAAATCAAAATAAAATAGTCCTTGTACCAGACCTCGATGCCGGTTGTTCCTTGGCAGATTCAGCTCCGGCAGATGAATTTAGAGCTTGGAAAGAAAAATATCCGGATAATTGCTTTGTAACATACATAAATTGCAGCGCCGAAGTTAAAGCCATGTCCGATATAATTTGTACATCATCGAATTCCGAAAAGATAATAGCTTCAATCCCCGAAGACAAAAAAATCTGTTTTGCCCCGGACAAATATCTGGGTAGGTATATTGCCAAGAAGACTGGACGTGATATGACTATTTGGGATGGCTCTTGTCAAGTACATGAGATTTTCTCAGAAACAGAAGTGATAAATTTAAGTGCCAAATATCCTGATGCAGTGATTCTTGCTCATCCTGAATGTCCGGATAATATTTTGGATTATGCTGATTTTATTGGCTCGACATCCGCGATTATCAAGGAAGCTGTCAATAATACTGCAAAGCAGTTCATCATACTGACTGAGCCGGGAGTTATTCATCAAATGAAAAAATATGCCCCCGACAAGGAGTTTATTCCGGTGGGAAGCATAGCCGGTTGTGCTTGCAACGAATGTCCTTATATGCGTCTGAACACAATTGAGAAAATGATTAAAGCTTTAGAAACACTTGAACCTCAAATCATCCTGCGTGAAGATTTGATGCGTGATGCACTTGTACCTCTTGAACGTATGCTTGAACTAAGCAAATAAAGGAATACTATGATTGAATACCCAAGATACACCTCACTGCCTCATGAGTACATAATTCGTAAAATCAATGAATTTTTGACCGAGGATTCGCCCGATGGAGATTATACTACTTTGTCAACCATTCCTGAGGATATTAAGTGTACTGCAATTATTGAAACCCAAAGTGAAATTTGTTTTGCCGGTGAGAAAATCATACCGGCGTTTTTCAACTCAAACAGTGATGTCGATATTAAGATAAAAGACGGGGAAAAAGTACCGGAAGGTACTTGTTTAGCCGTAATCAAAGGAAATGCCGCTGAGATTCTAACTAAAGAAAGAATTATATTAAATTTGATTCAGAGACTGTCAGCAATCGCAACTGTAGCATCCGGCTATGTCGCAATAGCTGAACCTTACAATGTGAAAATACTTGATACAAGAAAGACAACTCCCGGTCTTCGACTTTTTGAAAAGTATGCTGTTGCAGTAGGTGGGGCTTTCAATCACAGGTTAGACTTATCATCAGGGATTTTGATAAAGGATAATCATATTGCAGCTGCAGGAGGAATCAAAAACGCACTCAATAACGTCAAACTCAAAAATTATAGACTACCTGTAGAAATTGAAGTAGAAAATTTTGAACAAATCAATGAAGCCTTTGAAATTGGAGTTGATGGCTTTTTGCTTGATAACATGTCACCCGAAGTTACTAAAGAAGCAGTTAAATTGATACGTTCTTATCCAAATGGAGGCGATACTTTCATCGAATCTTCCGGAGGTATAACCTTAGAGAACCTTTCGGAATATGTCACTACGGGGATAAACGCTGTTTCCATAGGTGCATTAACACATGGGATTAAGTCTGCAGACATACACATCGAGTTTATTGATTAAAAAACTTAAAAACGGATTTTCCAATGAATGATATTTATTTGAACTAAATCAGTTAAAAATATATAAATTGGAAAATCCGTTTTCAAAAAACTAGTTACTTGGAGTAAATTTCTCAACTTTATTGGACACCGGTTTAACGGTCATTAAATAATCATAAATAGCTCCGAGGTCTTCCTCTTTCATACCTGCATATTTTGTCCAAGGCATCAGAGTATTGAATTCATTTGGCTTGACCTTCTCAGGAACAAAATTAGAATCTAAATAAGATTTAAAGCGATATATAAACTGTTCTTTACTCCAGTTACCAATACCGGTTTCTTTGTCGGGAGTGATATTCGCGGATTTGACGACACCTCCGGTAGGAAGGTTGAAAGCAAATCCTCCGGCATAATCCATACCGGGCAATGCTTGTCCCTTTTCGGCAGGTGTATGGCAATCTGCACAACTTGCGGCAGTTATCATATATTTCCCATAATTGATAACATCGGATTTATCAGGTCTTTTCGATAATTGAGCTTCTGATGGAATTGTTTTGAGGATTAAATTCATTGGGAAGTTCACCTCAGATATCGGAGTTTCTCTCTCAATTGGTTTTAGAGATCTGATGTAGGCAATGATTGAGTATAGGTCTTCTTTATCAAGCTGTCCGTAATTCTTATAGGGCATTACGGGAAACAAAGCTCGACCGTCTTTATTGACACCCGTAGTTATTGCTCTGAAGATTTCCCCGTCTGTCCATGAACCCAGATTTGCGGGCGTCAGATTTGAAGCATAGAATGTACCAGGGAAGCCGAGTTCTTCATTGAACTCGTCGAAATTTCCACTGGCGAGTAATTCTTCCTTGACCGGTGCAGTAAACATTGTCCAATCTCTTGTTGTATGACAATCTCCACACATAGCCACATGATGAAACAAGTACTCACCTCGAGCAAGACGCTCTGCAGTCGGATTAATCTTGATGTCGGGTGCAGGCCCGACCGAGGGGAAAGCTGTATTCACATAGATGAACAGCCCTAATGCTGCAATAATTAATGCAAGCACAATATATAATAGAATTTTACCGAATAAATTCATTAAAAACTCCTAATTATTAAAAAAATAGACTATTGTAAATAAAATTAGTTTTGTCAAAATAACAATTTCGGTATTCGTAAATTTAATTAATTAGTTTCATAAATCAAGGGAAAATTTTTAATTTTAACAAAAAATATCTTTTATAAATGAAAAAATATACTTAATTTTGAATAGCTTAAAGAGGTAAATCCGTGAGTTTAGTTAGTAATTTCAGACAATTTATAGAGTCACTTGCTATTTCGGATAAAATGGTAGAATTTGTCAGAAATCACAGGTGGCTTATCGTAGTACTGGTTGCTTTAGCATCTATATGGTTTTTATTGCTCGTAACAAATGTACGAAGCGTAAATAAACTGCTTGTAGATATTAGACAGCTTGAAGCTCAATCCCAAAAGCTCGATAATATAAACGAGCGATATTTGTACGAAATCGTAAAACTTCAATCAGCAGAAAGAATTATTCAGATTGCTGAAGAACAATTAAATATGGAACAGTCTCCTAAAGCACCTGATATTTTAAAATAGTCTTCGAATTTTGATGGAAAATAACATTAATATACCACTTGAACAGGAAGAAATCAGAAAGAAGAAATTTTGGAAGTTCTGGTTAGTCATGTTTTTGCTTAATATAGGTTTGTTCGGTGTAATTTATCGTATGATAAATGTTCAAATCGTAAATGTTGACAAGTACAAAACTTTGGCAAAGAGGCAGCACGAATCCAAAGTTAATTTATCTGCACAACGAGGTAAAATTTATGACAGATACGGAAGATTAACAGCTTCAAATCTTGAATCGGTATCACTTGCGGTTGACCCGACCTTACTGAGAAACAAGGGTAAGCTTGCCGAGTTGGTACAGTCCGATTTAGGTATTTCCAAAGAAAGGGTTATAAATAAAATTAACTCTGCCAAAGGTTCATTTGTATGGATTGCACGTGGTGTATTTCCTGAAAAGATGAAACGAATCGAGGAAATGAAGGAAAAGGGAGTAATACTTATTAAGGAACCAAGACGAATATATCATTACGGATTGGTTTGCTCTCAGGTAGTTGGTTTTACTGATATTGACAACAATGGACTATCAGGTATCGAATTATTGCACGACAGCTTACTAAAAGGTAAAAACGGGTATATGATGATGTATCGTGATGCAAAAAGTCGCTTACGCCCTTCAGCCGATTTGCCTGTGATTCCTCCTATTGACGGATATTCATTACAATTGACTATAGATATTGAGTTTCAAAGAATCGTTGAATACGAGCTGATGAAAGGTGTGCAGTATGCAGATGCTGAAGCAGGCACTGTGATTGCTATAGAACCCTCTTCGGGAGAAGTCTTAGCTATGGCAACATATCCTACATTCGACCCTCATAATCCCGGAGAACGTAATTTAGGCAGCATGAGAATGCGTGCGATAACCGATACTTATGAACCCGGTTCTACATTCAAGATTATTACTGCTGCTGCCGCCTTAGAAGAAAACCTCGTGAACGAGGAAGATAAGTTCGACGGTTATGGTGGAGCTATGCGTTTCAGGAGTTTTGTAATCCGTGATGTACATGGAATTGGTACTGTAACATTTAGGGAAGCTATGGAACATTCAAGTAATATTATCATGTCCAATGTTGCCAATATGGTTCCCGATTATACATTTTATAAATATTTGAGAGATTTCGGCTTCGGTATCCGTTCCGGTATTGATTTCCCGGGAGAAGTGCCGGGTAAGCTTCCCAAGCCTGAAGAATACAATGCTGCCTCAAAAAGGTATATGGGATTTGGATACGGTCTGACTGCATCACCGCTACAAATAACAAATGCTTATGCTGCAATAGCTAATAAGGGGGTATTGATGAAGCCTTATTTGGTGAAATCAATTAGTGACTTAGAGGGTAATAAAGTCTTTCATGCTGCACCTGAACAAGTTCGCCGAGTTGTTTCTGAAAATACTGCTCACAGGTTGAATGAGTTGCTGAAAGGTGTTGTTAATAAAGGTACAGGAAAGTCAGTGAGAGTGGATAATTTGCAAGTTTCTGGTAAAACAGGTACTGCTCAGCAAATTGTAAATGGTTCTTATTCAAAATCCAATTATACTGCTTCCTTCGCCGGTTTTTTCCCTGCTGAAAATCCAAAAGTTGCAATGATAGTAGTTCTTGATAAACCAAGAGCTTCGATTTACGGTGGTGCTGTTGCCGGTCCTATTTTCAAAAATATTGCTCTCAGGTGGGCATCAGTATCAGATGAGATTAAGAGTGGGGCACTACTTGAATTTGCTAAAATTGATACCGTTGATGTCGAATTACCTGATGAATATATAATTCCAAATCTTATAGGAAAATCTAAGGATGATGCTGTTAAGATTGCTAAATATACCGGTTTCAAATTGATTTTTGAATCTGATTCAGATGGTATGGTCAACACACAAAATCCTGCTCCCGGTTCGAAATCTGTTAAGGATAAGCCGATTGAAATTTTTTTCGTAAATAACAAATCCGGCTCTGACACTGTGTCCAAAGAAATAAATATCACCGGATTACCACTCCGTCAAGCACTGACCATACTAAATATCAATTCAATCAAAACTCGTGTTCACGGTTCGGGAATTGTGAGGAAACAATTATGGGAAAATAATAATCAGCTCTGTATTCTCTATTGCAATTAGAGTTTAAATTCAGTGATTTCTGCACAATACATATTCTCTTTCTATTGTCTGGATAATCTAATATGAATTTATTTTATTTTTACCAACAATGTACTTTATGTAAAATAACAATAACCATAACTGAATAAAGGGGTATGCCAGAAATAGAACCTTTTTGGCAATTTCTTTCATAAAAATCAATGTTTCAGAGCTGTCGTATTTGCTTGTTACTTGTGAAACACTGTCAGGCAGGGCAGGGATTCCGGCTACCGCAAATAAATCACTGCTGTTCATATTGCTTAACGAACTGAAAAGATTCTTGGCGCCTTCGATCAATTGAGGTACGAAGTGAGGACCTATATTATTCGGAGTTATAAATATCAAATAGAGAGAACTGAATAAAAGATAATATCTTATTTCATAATGTTTGATAAATAATGCACAAGCTGCCATAGGTATTACCAAATATTGATCAGCCATTGCCGGTGTCATAACAATCATTGATATAAGATAGAAGAAGAATGTCATAGAGAAATTTCTCCTTGCTACAATAATACCAGTAATAAACATACCTATAAAAAAGAAGAACTTCATTCCGGAAAAAACCGGTATTACACCGAGTATATCCTTCATGATTAAATCCGGAATGGGACTCAGTAATAAGCCAAGCAGACTGCTTCCTATAGCTGACTCATATTTAAATACATGATTGATAACAGATTCACGCACTTGGGGTTCAATCATGAACGGCACAAATGCAATCAAGAACAGTGAGTATGGGACTATTGCATAAATCATTCGGTTTCTAAAACTTATATTTCTCGATGAAAGAAATAACCATAAAGGATAAAATACCAAAATATGCTTAATTATCAATGATACACCAATCAAAAGTGCTGATAAGATATGATTTTTCGATTCCGGAGAAGACTTTGACGTTATTATCCATGACAATAATGCTGCAAGAAGAGCAAAGCCTTCAAATTGTGCATGAAAACCGGAAATCAATATGGATATCGGACTCAGAAGTATAATAATTCCTGCTATAGGCTTGTAATAGCGGCTGATTAAGTAGGCACTTATCAAATCAATAATTGATAAAAACAGTGATACCATGAAATGAAATGACATTACATCTGTCAGACCCAAATTGCTATGTATATAATATATTGCGCCGAGAACATAACACCAGATAGGACCGGTAGTATAACGAAATGTGTCGAGATATACTATTCCTCCACTGCTGACACTTTTTCCTACAATTACCCAAGATTCTATGTCGTAATTATTTCCGATAAGTACGGTCAACAATCTTAGAACCATTGCCAAGACAGCTATTAATAACCAAAAATTATTAATGCTTTCTGCTTTTAATTCTAACTTGCTTAATAAATCTTGAAATATTTTCATGGTGTCTTGCTCAATTGATTATTCATAAATTGTGTTTTGTAACAAATGTATTTAATTCAAAAATATCAGGTTAATTAATAAAAAGTGCCATTTATAAATCTTTTACTTACATAATTACTTACCCTATATGCAAAAATAATAATTTAGCAGACATAACCATATATATTTGTGAAGATCAATGCATTACAAGTG
>JBAYPL010000066.1:0-11762 GCA_041677745.1 Kapaibacterium sp. (SeqCode) | reverse complement strand
AAGGCATGTAATTATCATAATGCCGGTACCATAGAGTTTCTGCTCGATAAGAATAAAGAATTTTACTTCCTTGAAATGAATACAAGGTTACAAGTAGAACATCCTGTAACTGAAATGATAACAGGTATTAATTTAGTTAAAGAACAAATCAATATTGCAGCCGGACATAAGTTGTCATTTACGCAAGATGATGTAAATATTTCAGGACATGCCATTGAATGCAGAATTTATGCTGAAGACCCATTTAATAATTTCATGCCCGATACAGGTACAATTAATTATCATAGACAGCCTGCCGGATATGGTGTGAGGGTTGACAGCGGTGTAGAAGCCGGTTCCGAAGTCAGTATCCATTTTGACCCGATGTTGTCTAAACTGATAACTTACGGTAAGGATAGAATCGAAGCTATCAGCAGAATGGAAATGGCGTTACGAAATTATAGAATTAAAGGTGTAAAAACAGTTATTCCTTTTCTTTTGGCTGTTATGCAGCATCCGGAGTTTAGATACGGTTGGTTTGATACCGGTTTTATGGAGCATTCTTTTGACTTCGATACTCTCGAGAAAATGAAAGCCGAACACAAGGAAATTATTGCGGCAATTTCTGCTTATGGTTTGAGAATGACTCAAAACGCTCAAAAGCCCACAAAGCAATCGCCTCAAGTAAGTAAGTGGAAAGAAAAAAATTTAATGCTTAGAAGATTGATATAATTAGAAGAGACAGACATGGAAAAATTACTGTTGCATATTGGTAATGATGATTATTCGGTTGCCTATGATAAAGATAATCATAACATTATATATATTGATGATAAACCTTTTGAAGTCGAGTTGTTGAAGTCATTTGGCTCAGATGTGTTTTCATTCTTAGTAAATCAAAAAATATATCAGATAGGACTTGAATTTACTGATGATTCGAAATTAGAAATAAGTCTCGATGGATTGACATATTCTATTGAATCAACTGATGAGATGAAAAAAGTATTAGGTAGATATATTGCCAATAGCGGAAATGCTACAAAATCCTCCGCCGGTATTATCAAAGCACCAATGCCCGGATTGGTAGTAAAGATACTTGTTAAAGAGGGGATGCAGGTTTTGGAGGATGATAAGTTGGTTGTAATTGAAGCAATGAAAATGGAAAATACACTTAAATCCACCACAAGCGGGATTGTTAAATCTATTTGCATCAGCGAAGGGCAAGCTGTCGAAAAAGGTGCTTTACTCATTGAAATAACTTAAAGTATCAACTTTGAGATTTCCTGCGTGTATCTGTTTGTAATTCTTTGAAATAGGATAAATCATGAGCTAAATCTATCAAATTTAGGAATCCTCCCTTTGTTACCGGCAGATAAATATCCTCGAACCTGTTTTTGATTTCATCATCCGCATAATTACAAATTACTTTGATATGTTCGGTGATTTCATTGGCACAGCGGTCTAATTCCTTGATAAGCAACTCTGAACCTTCAGCATTCCGGGTAGTTTTCTTGAATTTTGAATAAATGTTCCATAGACTTTTACCCGAAAATACAAGTCTGTTAAATTGGTCAGCATCAAGATAAGTAGCATAAAGTTCAAAAAGCGTTGCAAGATCGTTTTTCTTACGTAAATTTGATTTCGAATACTCATCTAAAAATTCAATAACTGCTATTGTGTCGTTTGATAATTTCATAGTCTTCCTATGTTAAAGAATTATTGACGAAGTTATTGCAGTTTTATAATTTCTCGTTTGAGCTTATGTCGAATATGCTGCCTGAATTGACTGCTTGCATCGTCTTGTTGAGCCCGTTTGCAATTAAATATTCGACGCTTTCACCGGCACGTTTAATCATAAGACTAAGCTCGGTTTTTTCGCTTTCATCGAAGTCACTCAGTACATAATTAATCATATCACCGGACATGAAGTTATTACCTATTCCACATCTTAATCTAATAAAATTAGTTGTATTGAGTTTGTCAATGACCGAAGCAATCCCGTTATGCCCACCATCTGAACCGCCTGATTTTATGTGCAACTTCCCTAGCGGATAATTGACTTCATCAGTGATTACGACAATTTTATCAATATTTATGTTGTACCTTTCTCTGACACGATTGACTGGCTCACCGGAATTATTCATGAATATGTTCGGTTTAATCAAAGCAATACTTTTATCGTGAAGCATCATATCAAAGGAATTAACATACATTCGGTGGGTGAATTCCAGATTAAACTTTTCTGCTATGTAATCTAAGACCATCCAACCTATATTATGCCTTGTCTTTTCATACCTTGGTCCGGGATTTCCTAATCCCACAATAAGCCAATCAAAATTTTTTACACCGAGCATTTTTTTACTTCCTTTTCTGACTTATAATATATTTTATTAAAAGTAAGTATCATTTAACATACAAAAATATATAAACTAATTTCAAAATAAAAAATATTATCAGTAAAATTCATCAAAATGTATTTTTTTGTTCATGATAATATTCTGTAAAAGTCAGTAATTATAGTAGATTACAGAAATTACTAAAATTGTTATATGAAAAATTTATAATCTGTTATTCATTACCCTAAATATTAATCATCGAAATTGTATTCTGCGAGGTGCGAAAAAATATATTTAGGTAGCGAAATATTTAAAATTATACCTTTCGAAACAGATATCATTCAATAAAAATAATAATATAAAGTCTTAGTTATATGATGATTAACTCAAATAGAAAACTGATTATTAAGATTACCGTTGTTGCATTTATTCTGATATGTTTAGGCTATTATAATACTCAGCATAATGGAGAAAACTACAGAATAGAGCTAAGGAAGAAGTCCGAATGGAATTTTGGTGGGCTGTATGTTAAGTCATTGAATGACAGTTCTTTCTATGCCGAGAGTAATACTGATTCTGTTGTAGGTATTAATTATCGTAAAGTAATACCGGAAAATGAACAGTTGAGATTAGGTGATTTGGTGAAGATAAAATCAATTCATCTGGGCGGAGATACTGTTGATGTTAAGTTTATCAATATTAGCCGTGCAAGAACTGCTAAAATATGGCTTTCTATAATTCCGGTTGCAGTGATTGCCATATTATTTTTTAGATTCTTTAAATTTGACAGAAAATCCATAACATTTAAGGAGAGAAATGAATGAAAAAGAATGTTGGTAAAAATGATCTAATCCTTAGGTTTGTCATTGGTCTGTCAATAGGGGTATGCGGCTTGTTGTTTGATAGTCTATGGGGACTCCTCGGTATTCTGCCCATAGCATCAGGATTAATCGGATATTGTCCCTTTTATGCTATATTCGGCTTCAATACTTGTGAGTTGAATAACAGCATATAATAAATTTTGATTGATGTTTTTTTTTCTAAAACATATACAATTGAATATATAAACATGCGTTCATATATAAGTTTAGTTTAACAAATGAAAAAAGTTGGAAAATACTAAAAGAAACATAACGCCGGATAAACTTGTAAGGATGGCAGATGTACTCAAGACAATTGCCCACCCTGTAAGATTGGAAATTATTGAACTGTTGGAAGAAAACGGTTCTATGGGGGTTACAGAATTGCAGCAAAAATTAAACATAGAACAGTCATTACTGTCACATCACTTGGCGAAAATGAAAGACCGAGGAGTGTTGCGGTCAAAGCGAGATGGAAAAAATTTATATTACTCAATAGCTCTGAAAAACATTGAAACAATCTTCGATTGTATGGGTAAATGTAAGTTAGTTTGATATTTTTTTGAATTATAGTTGAAAATATGAACATATATTGGTATATAGCATGGAAATAATAGCCGGTTTGAGTTTTATCGTTATGGGCATTGTACTGGGTCTGATTGGCGGCGGGGGCTCTATTCTGACGGTTCCGATTTTGGTTTATATTTTAGGTTACGAACCTGTACTTGCTACCTCGTATTCCTTATTTATAGTAGGTATTTCGGCATTATTCGGCTCCTTAAGATTTTTCATTGACAAATATGTTGATTTGAAAGCTGCAATTGTATTCTCTATACCCTCTCTCATTGCAGTATTTCTGACACGAGCATATCTGATGCCTGAAATACCTGATATGATTGGTACACTTTTCGATTTTGACATAAGTAAATCATTCGCTGTATTGATGTTGTTTGCAATTTTGATGCTTGCGGCATCATTTTCAATGATTTCATCAGGTAAAAGAAAAGATAAAGAAGTATCAGCTTCAGAAAGGAGTTATAATTATATCATGATTTCTATTGAAGGATTAGTAGTTGGTGTACTTACCGGTATGGTGGGAGCAGGCGGCGGATTTTTGATTATTCCGGCTCTCGTATTGTTTACAGGCATACCCATGAAAATGGCTGTCGGTACATCACTTGTCATAATCGCAGTGAAATCACTTATTGGTTTCGGTGGTGATTTAGTAGCCAATACCGATATTAATTGGGTTATGTTGCTGCTTATATCAATAGTATCAATAGTCGGAATGTTTATTGGAACGATATTGTCAAAAAGAATTTCTGCTTCTTCTTTGAAGAAAGGATTCGGGTATTTTGTGCTGATAATGGGAATTTTTATAATAATGAAAGAAACAATTTTAAAATAAAATCAGGAAATTTATAAATGTTGATTGAACAAATTTATACGGGCTGTCTGGCTCAAGGTGCTTACTATATTGAGTCCGAAGGACAGGCAGCTGTCATTGACCCTCTTCGAGAACCATCGCCGTATTTGGACAAGGCTGAGAAAAATAAAGCAAGTATTAAATATATCTTTGAAACACATTTTCATGCCGACTTCGTTTCAGGTCACTTGGATTTAGCTAAGAAAACAGGAGCAGAAATTGTATTCGGTCCATTGGCTGAGACCTCTTATGACAGCTACTCGGCTGAAGACGGTGAAGTCTTTGAAATTGGGAATGTGAAAATTAAGGCTCTGCACACCCCGGGGCATACACCGGAATCTACTACTTACCTTCTGATAGACGAAAACGGGAAAAATCATGCAATTTTCTCCGGTGATACTTTGTTTATCGGCGACGTTGGAAGACCTGACCTGGCAGTAAAAAGCAACCTTTCAAAAGAGGACTTAGCCGGTATGCTGTATGACTCACTACACAATAAAATATTACCATTGGAAGATGAAGTCTTAGAATATCCCGCTCATGGCGCAGGTTCAGCTTGTGGAAAGAAAATGAGTAAGGAAACCTTCGATTATCTCGGTACACAAAAGAAAAGCAATTACGCATTATTGGCACCGGATAAAAATGAGTTTATCAAGCAAGTTATTGAAGGTATCATGCCTCCTCCTCCATATTTCCCTGCAAATGTAAAAATGAACAAAGAGGGCTATGACAGCTTCGATGATGTAATGAAAAAAGGAAGATTACCCTTGAGTCCTGAGAACTTTGAAGAACTTGTTAATTCAGTTTCCGCTTTAATGCTTGATACGAGAAATCAGCAAGTCTTCAATAAGGCTTTCATACCAAATTCCGTAAATATCAGCTTAGATGGCCAATTCGCTCCCTGGGTGGGTACTTTGATTCCTGATATCAATCAAGCTATTGTGATTATCGCAGAAGAAGATAAAATCGAAGAAACATTGACCAGACTGGCACGTGTTGGTTACGAAAATGTACTCGGCTATCTTGATGGCGGAATCGAGCAATGGAAAAAATCTAACCGTGAAATTGATACTATTAAATCTGTTTCGACTGAAGACCTGAAAAATATGTTAAATTCAGGTGATAAACTCAATATTTTGGATGTCAGACGTCCAAGTGAATTTGATATTAGTCATCTCCCCGATGCAGTTAATTATCCTTTGGATTTTATCAATGATTGGTTTGCCGAATTAAATAAGGATACAGATTATGTACTTCATTGTTCGGGAGGATATCGCTCAATGACGACTGCGTCAATATTGCGGTCACGCGGATTTGACAAGATTGTGGATGTAGATGGCGGATTCAATGCTATTGCTGAAGCCGGCATTAAACTTATAACGAATAATTAATTCAGGATTTATTATGCCTAACTACAAAGATATTTCGCCGGCTGAATTTAAGCAAGCAGTGGAAAATAAGCCCACAGCAAGAGTTATTGATTGCCGAACCGCACCTGAACTTATGGAATTCAAATTAGAACACCATTATCATATAGATATTATGACTCCGGCTTTTGGTGAAATTTTAGCTAAACTCGATAAGTCTTTAGCATATTATATTTATTGCAGAAGCGGAAATCGGAGCGGATTTCTGTGTGACTATATGTCCCGATTGGGATTTAAAGAACTGTATAATCTTAAAGGCGGCATCATAGCTTGGAAGAATACATTTAAGTAAATTTCCAACAAATTCATTAAAGAACTCCGGTCCTGAATCGGAGTTCTTTAATTGTGCAATGAGATTATATCAGATTACCAAAAGGATAATACATCTAAATGAATTATTAACAGGTATGGAAATTAGCTCTTTAACACGAAATTACAGACAATATGCCGATTAATAGACTTAAATAACTATTTTTGCATTTTGTCTTTAAAAGAAGTTGAAACAAATGTTTAACATATTCGCATTTATCGGAAGAAAAGTAATCAATTTCTTTCAGGAATTTGGTCAGATAATCATGCTGGCTGTAAACGTCAGCCGTTATTTCCCGAGAGTAATTAAAGACCGTCGGCTTGTTCTTGAGCAAATGTCGGTGGTAGGCTCAGAATCATTGCCCTTAGTAATACTTATCGGCTCATTTACGGGTGCAATAGCAGCTCTGCAAGCAACCAACCTCTTTGATAAGTTTAATCTTGTGGGAATCGCCAAGCCGTTCATTGGCTCATCAATTGCTACCGTCGTGTTTACAGAACTTACCCCTGTACTTACCGCCCTTGTAATTGCCGGCAGAGTGGGAGCTTCGATGGCTGCTCAATTAGGCACGATGCAAGTAACTGAACAGATTGATGCGATTGAAATGATGGCTGTTGACAAAAATCGCTATTTGGCTATGCCGCGTGCTGTTGCAACTCTTGTTATGATGCCTGTTCTTGCAGTTTTTTCAAATGTTGTAGCTCTTATAGGCGGATATATTTTAACATCAGTTAAATTTGATTTCAGTTTCTTGATATTCTTTGATTCCGTAAGACGCTTTTTTGCTGTACCGGAAATAATGCTCGGCTTGACAAAGTCATTTGTGTTCGGAGGAGTTACTGCATTGATTGGTGTGCATGTAGGATTCTCAACTACCGGTGGTGCCGAGGGTGTAGGAAAGAGTACAGTCCGTTCATTTACAATATCGGCTGCTTCAATACTCATCATTGATGCATTGTTTGGGTATCTGTGGTAAATTTCAAAGAAATCCTTTGTTTTTAATTTCTAAGTCTTCTATTTTTCGACAAATATTAATAATCAGCATGTATTTGAATTGTTTTCTATAAATACTTATAGTAAATTGTTCTCATTCCGTTTATAAAATTCTCTGTCAGTACTCTTTCCGCTTAAATTATTCCAAAAATTTTCATACTTTTGGCAAATAACAATTTCACAAGGATAAATTTATGTTTGAGTCTGAAAAACAAAAGATATGGGATAGTTTAAGTACTGTTGCAGAAAGATTTAAAATTTACAATCTTCGGCAGGCTTTTGAAGATGATACAGCACGCTTTGAAAAATACTCTTTGAAATGGGAAACTTTACTTGTGGATTATTCCAAAAATCTTATTGATGAAGAGGTTTTCAGATTGCTAATGGATTTAGCCCGTACGTCAGGTTTACAAGCTTCCGTTGAAAGTATGTTCAATGGTGACAAGATTAATTTTACTGAAAATCGTGCGGTTCTACACACAGCACTAAGGGCAGATGGAAGTTCTAATGTTGTTGTAGATGGGGATAATATTATGCCTGAAATAATCGAGACGCGCAAGAGAATGTTAAAATTTGCGGATGCAGTACGGAACAAAGAATTCAAAGGCTACACAGGAAAAACGATAAGTGATGTAGTCAACATAGGAATAGGCGGCTCTCATTTGGGTCCCGATATGGTGGTAACAGCTCTTGAAAAATATCAAGGGGACGTTAAAATTCATTTTGTATCAAACATAGACCCGATTGATATTACAAATAAATTAAAGAAACTGAATCCGGAATCTACATTATTCTTAATTGCTTCCAAGACGTTCACGACACAGGAAACAATGACAAACGCCGACTTTGCAAAAAAATGGTTTCTGAGTCACGGGAATGCTGAATATTCGGATGTCTCAAAGCATTTCGTTGCTTTATCAACAAATATCGAATCATGCCGCGAATTCGGTATCGTTGAAGAACGAATATTCGGGTTTTGGGATTGGGTTGGCGGAAGATATTCCCTATGGTCCTCAATAGGTTTGTCAATAGCAATATCAGTAGGCTCAGATAACTTCATGAAGATGCTTGAAGGTGCCCGAAAAATGGATATGCACTTCAGAAATACACCGTTCCATCAAAATATTCCGGTAATTCTTGCTTTGCTTGGAGTTTGGTATGCAGATTTCTTAAATGCAGCAACTTTTGCAATAATTCCTTACGAGCAGAATCTTATCAAATTCCCTGAATTTTTACAGCAATTAGACATGGAAAGCAACGGCAAAAAGGTACGAAAGAATGGTGAAAAGGTAAATTATAAGACAGGTCCTGTTGTCTGGGGTACTATCGGAACAAATTCTCAACATTCCTTCTTTCAATTAATTCATCAGGGTACTCACCTTATACCTGCCGATTTTATAGCCTCAGTCCATAACCATTCCGGAAACAGTGAGCAACATAAAATATTGCTTTCGAATTTTTTTGCACAAACCGAAGCTCTCATGAAAGGAAAGACCGAGCAGGAAGTCAAGTTGGAGCTGAGAAATTCAGGCATCAATGAAGACGATATTAATAAAATATATGCTCATAAGATATTTGAAGGAAGTAAGCCTACAAATTCGATTATGTTTAATTCATTAACTCCTGAAACTCTTGGTATGCTGATAGCAATGTATGAGCACAAAGTCTTTGTTCAGGGAGTGATTTGGGAATTGAACTCATTCGATCAATGGGGTGTTGAACTCGGTAAACAGCTCGCAAAAGGCATTTTAAATGAACTCAGACAAGCAGAGCCGGTTAACTCCCGAGACAGTTCAAGTAATGGGCTGATTAATTATTTCCTTCAGGAAGCTTCGGAGTAGCCATGATAACAGTCTCTTTTGACACTATCACTGATCCGACATTGGCTCCTTTGGGTTTTCTCACGTATTTTTTATAGGTCCAAATGACCGGAACATACTTCGCATTCTTAGCACCGGAATAATATGCAGTTATCTCCGCAGCTTTCTGAAGAATATGTTTAGGTGGCTTTTCTTCTTTATTTTGTCGGATTACGGTATGCGAGCCTGAAGTACCTCTGGCGTGAAGCCATACATCATTTGGATTGGCGAACTTCATCGTTAGTTCATCATTGTTTGCTGCATTTTTCCCTGCATAAAGTATATAGCCTTCACCTAAATCAAATTTTCTGAATTTGTCTTCCATAGTCATTTTTTTTGTATTAGTTCGTTTACCTGTTGCATTTTTTATTGATGAATCGAATCTTGACAATTCTTTTAAATTCTTGATTCCGTCCAATTCGATTAACTTGTTTCTTACGGAATCAAGTTTTTTGCTTATGTCGGGTAATCTTATTTTCCTGAATTTTAACTCTTCGGAAGCAGAATGAGCTTTGTCGAAATACTTTTTCGCATTGTCAATCAAATTGAGTTTCGGGTCGAGCTTAATAACTATCTCATTGGCTTCCCAATCTTTACATACAATTTTGTCGCCGTGCTTTTGTTTAGCATCAGAGCGGGAAAGTAGAATTTCACCCGAAAGTCTGTAATCAGACTCGCGTTGTCTTACCGACTCAAAATCCTTCATTATTTCTATGGTTTTACTAAGCTTTCTTTCTTCTCTTGAAAGATGATTTTTAATACGATTATACTCAGATTTGAAGCCGACTTCGACTAAACTTGCAACAAGTTTTCGGTGTACGGCATCTGATGGACTGCTATGCTCGGAAAGTACTTCATATCCATGAAGTCGAACGGGTGACATTAATTTCCTGTCAGACTTATTTACAAGTACAAAAAATTTGTCGGACTCAATCAGTTCATTTCTAAGTTTATCAGATTCAAATATGATTTGATTGATTCTAAAATCATCTAAATCAGAGAAATTAAAATTTGCAAAATCCGGATTAGCATAATACTCGTCGGTATGACTAAGGCGAGTAATGACTTCGCCTGCATAGACATTGCCAAACAAATAATCGGAATTAGAGAGAGCAGACTTGATGCTCATTCCGGCATCTGACGAGCCGAACCGAGTAAGTGATTCCTCTTTATACACAAATTTTTCATTCTGATTATTGGAATCATAATTAAAGGCATCAATAATCAAGTCGTCACTCTTGGTAAGAATCAAGCTGCTGTATTTTCCTCCAAAAAGTACGCTATATACTTTCGAATTCAAGAACTTTAATTCCATTATTCTGCTTCTACCCAAAACCGATGCCGACTGAAAAACATCACCATCGAGAAACTCAAGAAGTTTGACAGTGTTTTTTGCAGCTCGTTTATAATCATGTTTCAAGTAGATTGAGTCGGATTTGCCGTCAGCTGTGAAAACAATGTGATTCTCGCGTAAACCGTCATTTAGACGCAGTATAACAGAATCTTTGTCCTGAGAAAAACATTCATCTGCAACCATGCCCGCAAGTGTTTGAAACTCACGGGCTATGTGATACAATGTATAGTAATTTCTTACCATGACAGCTTATTCAATATTTTGGACTTGCTCTCGTACCCGTTCGAGTTCTTCTTTAACCACTACGACCATTTGAGAAATAACGGCATCATTAGCCTTATTTCCGATAGTATTGATTTCTCTTCCCATTTCCTGTAAAAGGAAGTTGATTTTTCTGCCTGAAGGCTCACCGGACTTAACCGATTCATGAAAGAATTTGAAATGTGAATTTAGTCTTACGACTTCTTCGGAAATATCTAATTTGTCGGCAAGAAGCACCATTTCGGTCAATAGTCTTTGTTCGTCATATTCATCGCTTTCGAAGAGCTGAGCTACACGTTGTCTGAGTTTTTCTCTTTCAGCGGGAATTCTTTCAAGACCTGCTTTAGTAATTTTTTCGACAATTTCAGAAACCTTCTTCATACGAGTCATAATATCTTTCATAATTTGTTGACCTTCTTTTTTCTGCATTTGGTCGAGATTACGAATTGACTCGCTAACAGCCTTTTTAACAGCATTGATTATAGTATTTTCATCTTCATGATTGTCATTGGCAATCAGATAGTTAGAAAATACAAGAACATTATCCATTGAAATTGGTGATTTAATCTTCAATTTCTTTTTCACTCCGTTCAAGGAGTCATATACATGCTTTACAGCAGCTTCGTTTAACGAGAAACCGCCCTGTTCAGCATCGCTTTCAACATTTATGTTAAGTGTAAGCGTACCTCGTGAAACCGAGTGTCTGACAATTTCTCTGATTTCATATTCTCGGTGCTGGATATTACGCGGCATTTTGCAATTAATATCGAGGTATCTTCCGTTCAAACACTTCATTTCTACAGTAATATGCAGTCCGTTTTCATTGACTTCAGACTTACTGAAGCCTGTCATACTTTTTATCATAAGAAAAAGCTCTGGAAAATTTATAGAATATATAACATATTATACATCATTGATTGTTTAAAGACTGATTAAAATTGTTTTAAGTCTTTTTTT
>JBAYPL010000065.1:0-11825 GCA_041677745.1 Kapaibacterium sp. (SeqCode) | reverse complement strand
CATCATCGTCAATAAGTACTTTTCCTTCGCTGGCATCAATGACAACGGAAGGAGAAATTTTCACATTATTGCCTATTCGTATGTCATTTGGATTGGTTGCTTGAAGTCCGTGATAATCAGCCAAGAAAAGGCTGTGATGTTGATTGAAGAATTCTGAATCGCTGTTGATTTCCTTCCCGTTAATAAAAACGGCGTCCCATATATATTCTATTTCAACAACATCATCTACAATGTATCTATCATAGTTGTCGAATACATCATCATTCAGATCTATTAATTCATTGCCTTCAATATACTTCGAAATTTGGTCCTTCTTGTCAGAGGTATAAAAAGCAAATGCTTTTCCCTCTGATGTCATCAAAATAAAACATTCATTTTCCGTGATGAGTCTATTAATGGTTTTGACAGATTTAGTGTTAAGAACAAAATTGCCGGATAAAAGCAAGAAATCACTATCCGGCAGGGAGTTATTAACAAAATCGAATCTTTTCAAAAAGGAATTGACCCACTTTGTTCTTCCCTTGAAAAACAACTCAGAATTTGGAAAAAATAATTGAAATTTTTCAAATAAAGATAAGGCACCTGCACGAATTTCCCAAGAGCAGTGCATAACAGAAAACGGGTAGAGGTCTTCCACCCGTTTATTTTCATACAATATAATATTCATAATTGCTCTTAATTTGATTTAATGTCAAGCAATTCAACTTCGAAAATCAATGTAGAGTTAGGCGGAATATTTCCTTGTTGTCTTGGACCGTAAGCCAATTCAGCAGGAATAATCAATTTTCTCTTACCACCTACCTTCATGGTCATAATACCTTCGTCCCAACCCTTGATTACACGTCCTTCACCTATTTGGAATTCAAATGGTGTACCACGCTCTTTTGAACTGTCAAACACTGTACCGTCAAGCAATGTTCCGTGATAGTGAACTACACAGGTATTCCCCTTAGAAGGACTTGTACCTGTTCCTTCAAGAATATCCAAATACTGTAATCCGTTTGCAGTCGTTACTATATTATCAGAATCTTTAGCACTGTCTTTGCTACTGCTACAAGACATAAAAAATACGCCGGCAAGCATGATGATTGATAATAACTTAAACATAACAATCTCCGATTAATTAATTAAAAAGTCAATACATTATCATTTTACACACCTAAAAGTCAACATTAATTTCACCACTTAGTGAAACAGTTTTCTTCAAGGTACATCATAGTATATATCCTGAATCTTTTCATTTTTTTATCTCGTTTGAACTATTTAACGGATGATTCTTTCTTCTTGTTTAACACAGCCTTAATAAAATTTATGAAAAGTGGATGTCCCGTAACTGCACGAGATTTAAGTTCCGGATGAAATTGAACACCAACAAACCAAGGATGGTCTTTCAGTTCTACAATTTCAACAAGTTTGCCGTCAGGTGACAGACCGCTCAATACCATTCCGTTCTTTTCGAGTACATCTCTGAAATCATTATTAAGCTCATATCTGTGTCTATGACGCTCGGATATGGATGTATCTTTATACGCATCGAATGCTTTAGTATCTTCTTTTAAATCACAAGGATAAGCACCTAATCTCATTGTGCCGCCTTTATCCTTGATTTTTTTCTGTTCATCCATCAAATCTATCACATTAAAATCATTTTTTTCAAATTCAGAAGAATTGGCTTCGCTAAGTCCACAGACATGTCTGGCAAATTCAATTACTGCACACTGCATACCGAGGCAAATTCCGAAAAATGGAATTTTGTTCTCTCTAATGTATTTGATGGCTGATATTTTACCTTCTATACCTCTATTTCCGAACCCGGGTCCTACAAGCACGCCATCCACACCGTTGAGTACTTCCTCGACAATACTGTCATTCAGTGTTTCGGAGTTTATTAACTCCAGATTGATTCTGGTATTATTAATGGAGCCGGCATGAATGAAAGCTTCGATAATGCTTTTATAAGAATCGCGATATTTTGTATATTTACCTACCAGAGCAATCTTAACCTCATGTTTAGGACTTTTGATTCTGTGTACAAAATGTTTCCAGTCGTCTAAATCCAAGTGAGGAATCTGCATATCGAATTTTTTGAGAATGATTTCAGCAAGCTCTTTCTTAGCAAATGAGATGGGTACTTCATAGATTGTATGATCAACATCTACTACATCTACAACAGAATGTTCTTCAACACTGCAAAATAAGGCAATTTTCTGTCTTACGTCTTTTGTCAATTTTGCTTCAGTACGGCAGAGCAGTATATCAGGTCTGATACCGTATTCCATCAATGTTTTCACTGAATGTTGCGTAGGCTTTGTTTTAACTTCACCTGCAGATTTAATATAAGGTACATAGGTCAAGTGAAGGTTTACTACTCGCTTGAATCCAAACTCAAGGTTCATCTGTCTTTGAGCCTCAAGGAAGGGTAGTGATTCGATATCTCCTACCGTGCCACCAATTTCTATAAGTACAAAATCATAAACACCATCGAAAATTTTGATTCTGTTCTTAATCTCATCTGTAATATGAGGTATTACCTGAACTGTTTTACCCAAGTAGTGTCCCTTTCTTTCCTTACTGATTACTTCAAAGTAAACTTGACCGGTAGTATGGTTATTGTGTTTATTGAGGGAATAACCCAAAAATCTTTCATAATGACCTAAGTCTAAATCAGTTTCAGCACCGTCATCTGTAACAAATACTTCACCGTGCTGAAAAGGATTCATCGTGCCGGGGTCAACATTTATGTATGGATCCAGCTTCATGATGGTTACTTCAAATCCCATTTGCTTCAGTATCAAGCTTAATGATGCTGATGCTATTCCTTTACCTAAGGAGGATAAGACCCCGCCGGTGAAGAAAATATACTTTGTTTCTTTTTTGTTGTTTTGCATTATAATACTTAGAAATTACTTTTTTAATTTTAATGTTTGAATAAAAAGCAAAGATACTTATTATTAATTATTGAAAAAATTTTTTATAAATTTAATATACTAAATTTATTGAAAAACTAACAAATTATTATTTTATGAAAAAAACTCGCTTATGATTTAATACTTTTTTATACATCAAAGATTTGTAAAAACATAAAAAAGAATTTGCCTCAAAATTCATTCATCTTGAGGCAAAAAACATTACACGAAGTAGATTAAAAAATCTTGTTTTTGAAATTATTAATTTCCAAAACCAAAAATAGACTTCACTATATGTCCAACCATCTGAGGATTTTCTTTCAATCTTCTTGTTGAATACCCATACCAATCTACGCCAAAAGGCACATAAACTCTGAGTTTGTGCCCAAGTTTGAGAATTTCGTCACGGCGGTTATCTCTGACACCCAACAGCATTTGAAATTCGTATTCATCCTTATTAAGATTTCTTTTGTTGACTGCGTCCAAGCCATATTCAATCAGAGCTTCATCGTGAGTTGCAATTCCGGTATAGAGCTTATTGTCAAGCATATAATCGAGCAACATCTTATAATTTTGTCGAACCTCTTCGTATCCTTTATAAGCAATTTTCTCACTTTCTACATAAATTCCTTTACAAAGTCTGATATTGGGTTTGAATTCGAGTAGTGATTTTACATCGTCGTAGCTGCGTCTCATGTAGGCCTGAATTACAACACCTACGTTATTGAATCCGGCTTCGCGAAGTTTACGGTATAAATTTAAAGTCAGTGTTGTATATGGTGAGTTTTCCATATCAAGTCTAACAAAAATACCCATGCTGTCGGCTTTGGCTATCAAACGGCTGATGTTTTCATAACCGAAATCGAAGTCAATACCGAGTCCAAGTGATGTTGGCTTGATAGATGAGTAAGTTGCTAATTTGTATTCTGATATTGCATCGAGCACTTTCAAGCACATTTCGGTTTCATGTATTGCTCGTTCACGAGTAGTAACAAATTCGCCAAGGACATCAATTGTGCTGCTACCTCCAATTTCCATGAGCTTCTTTGTCACTTTTACGGCGTCTTCGAGTTTAGGTCCGGCAATGTATTTCTTTGCAAAGAGGTAAACTACTGATTTAGGTACAATAGGCAGTGTTTTTAAGACTAACTGATTCAACATATTTTAATTTCCGTCATAAAATGTTAAATATCAAAATGCAAAATTAACCAAAAGCTGTCAAATAATATCATTAAAAATTGGAATTTCTCTCATTATTTTATATTTAGTTTCTTCGATAGAACCCTCGGAATCAATTATTATCACTCTGTCAGGCTCATTTTGGGCTATAGTATCGAATCCATTGATAACTCTTGAAAAAAAATCGTCTCCTGCTTTTTCGATTCTGTCTTGTTCGCGATTTCCGGCTCGCTTTTTAGCGGAATCAAGTGAAATTTTCAGATAAAAAGTGAGGTCAGGCTTAAGATTGCCAACGGCAATCTGGTTACATGCGGCGATGACATCAATATCAATTTGTCTTCCGAATCCTTGATATGCTGTCGTTGAATCATAAAACCTGTCACACAAAACAAATTCTCCATTTGCAAGAGCCGGTTTTATTAAATTTTCTGTTAAATTTGAGCGAGCAGCCTCGAAGAGTAGTAATTCGGCTATGTCATTTATATTATTTTTTGATGACAGTAAAATCTCACGTATTGATTCTGAAAGTGTTGTTCCCCCCGGCTCTCTCAATCTGTGAACTGTATATCCGTGATTTTCCAACAAGTCACCGATAATATTCAATTGCGTGGATTTACCGCATCCGTCAATACCTTCAAATGTAATCAGCATCTTTAATCCTTCTTAAATTCTTCTAATATAACGACAATTTCACCCTTTAATGCTTTTTTATCTGCGATAATTTTTTTAACTTCTTCCAAATCACCATAAATAAATTCCTCGTATAATTTAGTGATTTCTCTTGCTATACAAACTTTACGCTTCGGTCCGGCAATTTCATGAAGCTCATTTATAAGTTTCTCTATACGATGAGTAGATTCAAATAAGATAACCGTATTTTCGATGGCTAAAATATCTTTCAAAAATGTCATCCTACCCTTTTTCTGAGGAGCGAATCCGGCAAAAGTGAAACGATTGGTGCTGAATCCTGAAGCTGACAGTGCCGCAAGAAAAGATGAGGCACCGGGAACAGGAATAACTTTGATACCATGCTGAACTGCTAAGTTAACTATTCTATAGCCGGGGTCTGAGATTAGAGGTGTACCTGCATCAGATATTAAAGCGATTGATTTACCTTGCAAAACATCATCAATCAGACGTTTCGATTGTTCAAGTTCGTTGTGTTCATGGTAACTTACCAATTTCCTGTATTGAATATCAAGTTCTTTCAATAATCTTCCGGAGGTACGTGTATCTTCACAGGCGATAATGTCAGCATTTTTCAATATTTTAACCGCCCGAAAACTAATATCTTCGAGATTACCTATAGGAGTAGAAACAATATACAAAGCAGGTTCTATGGAGTTGTTCAAATTATCTTTTCCTCAAATCCTTAAAGAAATTTTTTATCAATGATGAACATTCTTCACGAAGAATGCCTCTAAATATTTCGCAACGATGATTAAGATTGTCATTGTTGAGTATGTTGAATATGCTTCCGCCGGCGCCGGATTTGGGATCTTCAGTACCAATAAAGACTCTTTTTATTCTTGCCAGTACGATAGCACCTGCACACATTGAACAAGGCTCTAAAGTTACATATAAATCACAATCATAAAGATGTTTATAAGATATTTTCTTTACAGCAGAATTGATGGCTGATATCTCTGCATGATTCAAGGAATTGGAATAACGTTCCACACGGTTATGACCTCTGCCAATCAGCTCGTCGTTTCTGACAATGACTGCTCCAATAGGAACATCATCATAATTCAGTGATTTGTGTGCTTCTTTAATTGCAATATTCATGAAATATTCATGCCTTTGATTATCAACCGTAAACTTCATAAATTATTTCTATTTATATTTATAATCAATAAAGTTGAAATATGCTTTCAGGGCATGTGCAGTATGAGATTCAGAATTGAGAGCGATGTCAATCGGTGTACCTTGAGCAACAACTTTTCCTCCGTTTTCACCGGCTTCCGGACCTAAGTCAATAATATAGTCAGAAGCGGCTATTACGCTCAGATTGTGTTCTATTATAATCAGCGAGTTGCCCTTGCTTACAAGCCTGTAAAAACAATTGATAAGCTTTGATATATCATCGAGATGCAGTCCTGTGGTAGGCTCATCGAAAATGAAAAGTGTTTGACCGTCTGAGGCGCTTGTCAAACTACCGGCAAGTTTGATTCTTTGTGCTTCTCCTCCGGAAAGCATAGTTGACGGTTGTCCCAGTTGAAGATAGCCAAGACCAACATCCTGCAAGGGGAGCAGCTTTTTCGTAACCTTTGTATCATCACTGAAAAACTCAATTGCTTCATCAACAGTCATGTTTAGAACATCAACAATTGTTTTGCCGTTATATTTATAATTTTTTACTTCTCTTTTATATCTTGTGCCCTTACAAGACTCACATTCTAATGTGACGTCAGGCAAAAATTGCATCTCGACGGTAACATAACCTTCACCCTCACACACATCGCACCTACCACCCGGCACATTGAAGGAGAAATGTCCGGCTCTCCATCCACTGTTAACGGCTGCAGGTGTAGAGGCAAATACTTCTCTGATTGCATCGAATGATTTTGTGTAAGTTGCAGGTGTAGAGCGTGATGATTTGCCGAGACTCGACTGGTCAACCCGCTCTATAAATTTTATTTTTTCATAACCCTTTATGTCCTCGAATCTTTCGTTAAGATTAGCTGCCGCTCCTATGTTGCGTTTGACTGAGTTATAAATTACATCATTGACTAATGTACTCTTACCAGAGCCGGATACACCGGTTACTGCTACCATACAATTGAGGGGAATTTTTAAATTGTCAATCTTTAAATTATTTTCTGATGCCTTGACAATAGTAAGTTTGTCTTTTGGCTTAAAGTTATCGCGTTTAACTAAACTGACCTTACGCTTGCCACTTAAATACTGACCTGTAATTGATGTTTCCGAAGCCATCATATCCTTGTAGCTTCCACTGAAAATAATTTCGCCTCCTCTGCTGCCGGCGCCGGGTCCCATGTCTATGATGAAGTCGGCAAACCTGATGATATCAGGGTCATGCTCAACAACCAACACTGTATTTCCGAGATTTCTTATCTTAAATAATATATTCAACAATCTTCCGGTGTCACGCGGGTGCATACCTATACTTGGCTCATCAAGGACATAAAGAGTGCCGACAAGAGCTGAACCAAGCGCCGTTGACAAGGTTATCCTTTGTGATTCTCCGCCTGACAGTGTGTGGGCAAGTCTTGACAAGGTGATATATTCAAGACCTATGTCCACGAGAAGTTTAGTTCTCCAAACCAATTCTTGGAGTAATTGACCTGCTACAGACTGTTGGTAATCATTTAACTTAATATTGACAAAATAATCGAGTAGTCTATCAAAAGGAAGTTCAATCAGTTCAGGTATGTTTTTGCCTGATATATAAACTTGTCTTCCGGAAGTACGGATTCTCGAACCGTTGCAAGCACGACATTTAGTATAGCCTCTGTATCTGCTCAGCATGATTCGATTTGACATCTTGTAATTATTTTCTTCTAATTTTTGGAAAAATCCGTTCAACCCTTCATAATTCTCATCACCGTACCATATCATATTTTTAGCCTCATCAGTCAAATCACGATATGGTGTATATATATCAATTTTCATCTTACGAGCTGCTTTCAGTAAAGCATTGAGCAGTTTGAAAGAACTCTCCGATTTGAAAGGATGAATTGCTCCTTGTGATAAGCTCTTGCTTTTATCGGGAATCACAAGTTCTTCATCAATACCCAACATTCTTCCAAATCCTTGACACTTAGGGCAAGCACCATGAGGATTATTGAATGAGAATATTTTCGGGTCAGGTTCTTCAAATACAATGCCGCAAGAACAACATTCATAATTTGAAGAAAAATTTCGTATATTCTTTTCATTCAAATTGATAAGAACACACTTCCCGCCTGACATTTTGAATGCTGCTTCAACAGAATCAGTCAGTCTTGTTTTGATATCATCGTCAAAAGATAAGACTATTCTGTCAACTATGACAGCAGAGTTATCCGTCGGCAATGATGTCAATATATTTTCATCATCCGAATTATACACATTAAGATTCGATAGGTTTACAAACCTGAAATATCCGGCTTCTGTATAGAGTTCGATGAAACTTTTTAAGTCTCTTGCATTTTCAGGAAATGGAAATGCTATCAAAAATCTACAACCTTCTTTCGATGCTAATATTTCTTCAACCACAAATTGAGGATTATCCTTTCGGACTTCATTATGGCAATTGTAACAGAAGGTTGTTCCAATTCTTCCGAATAATAGTCGGAGATAATCATAAATTTCTGTTATTGTACCGACTGTCGAACGAGGATTTCTGTTCATTTCATTTTGTTGAATAGCTATTGTCGGTGGAATACCACTTATCGAATCTGCATCAGGTTTGTGCATTCTTTCAAGAAATTGACGGGCATAAGACGACAAAGATTCAACAAATCTCCTGTGCCCTTCTGCATATATCGTATCAAAAGCAAGAGTTGATTTTCCTGAACCTGATAATCCCGATATAACGGTCAATTTATTTCGGGGAATATCAACATCCACACCTTTGAGGTTGTGTAGTCTTGCACCTCTTACACTGATAAATTTTTTTTCGGGTTGTTTACTTGTATTTTTCACTGTTATTTAAACTTTCCAAAGACCAAAAACATTGAAAATAATACTTTTTTAATTAATGAGAAAATGTATTGATAAATAAATCGAGAGCACTGTTCAAGTTCAATATCTTTGCTCCGGTTAGATGTGAAGCTCGATTTAGTATTTGCTTGTCATCGGTAATTATGTATTTGCATGCAAAACTTTCAGCGATTTCAATAATTTTTGAGTCTTGTCTATCAGGATTAAATTTTACAGTCCTTGACTTTACTTGCTTTATCAATATGTTGTCGTTTATCCATTCATCAATTAGTTTAATAATATCTTTACTGAAACCGAATTTCTTACGCAACGGAATATTTTTATATTCGTGCAAAAGTCTTTCGTCAGCTACAACTTCATAATCGCCCGAAGTTATATAGTCCAGCAACTTTTTTGCATCTTTATTACCCAAGCCGTAGGATATCAAAATATTTGTATCGAGAACGATTTTCAACTATTTATTTTTAAATTGTTTGATATAATTTTTTGTAAATTCAGATAATACAAGCTTACCGCTTATTTCGGCACGCTGACTCAAGAGTTCGTCCCAATTTTCTGTTCCTTCCCAGAATATTTTCTTTAATTCCTTTGTAGCATCCGGGCTCATAGAAGCGAGTTTTAGTGCAAGTTTTGTAACTTCATCGTTTAAGTCATCAACAGAATAATAAACATTTGCGTACAGACCTTTATTGAGTGCCCAAGTAGAATTGTACCACTCTGCATCGGTCGAAATTTGTGCAAATGCGGCTCTTCCAATCTTACGCTCTACGGCTGGACCAACAACAAAGGGTCCGATTCCTAAAGCAAACTCGCTTAGTTTTATTGATGAATCCTTGTAAGCCAAAGCATAGTCAGCAGCCGCAGCCAGCCCAACACCACCACCCACAGCTTTCCCATGAACACGAGCTATTACAAACTTGGTTGACTTACGAATTTCATTAATGACAGAAGCAAATCCGGAAAAGAATTTCTTGCCTGTTTCAATATCTTCGATTTGAAGTAATTCATCGAAAGATGCTCCTGCACAAAATGCTTTATTTCCATCGCTTTTAAGAACAATTGTCCTGACTTCATCATTATCCGAAGCAGTTTTGATTGTTTGTGCAAGCTGAGTTAGTATGTGCCCTGGTAGAGAATTACTTTTTGGATGAAAGAATGTTATAATACCTATGTTATTCTGAATTTCTAAATTTACATAAGCTGTATCTGTCATATTGATTTTTAACTTTAATTAATAAAAAAAATAGATTATACGCAATTGTAACATTTATATTGGTGATTATTTTCTTATGGACTTTGACTGAATAAATATGATACACTTCACTTAAAATGCTAAAATATTAAATTAAAATTGTTATTTTAGTAAGATTTTATTCATGATTCGTAAAAATTTTAGGATTAAAAAAATGACGAAAAATTTTGTTACACTGTTGTTTTTGGGATTTCTGCTTATGCTAAGTGCCTGTACGCAAAAGACAAGCCATGAGAGTAAATCAAATGAAACTGTTGCGGAAGAAATTGATTTAAGTCTGAATCAGACCAATCTTGAGGTAAGAAATCTGAGTGCGATTGATCTTTACTCAACAAAGAGAGTAGGTGAATTTGTTGTATCACCTGATAATAATTGGGTTGTTTACAGACTGTCATCACCCTCAATAGCCTCGAACAAATTGTTCAGTGATTTGTATGCCGTAAAACTTGATGGCAGTGAGACTATCCAGCTTACAAACAATACAAGCTCAGAATATAACCTGCGATTTTCCGAAGACGGAGAGAAACTTGCCTTTATTTCTACAGAAGATGGAAGTCCCCAAATCTATGTTATGGATTTTCCTAAAGGCACACCGAAGAAATTCACAAATCTTGAAGCAGGCGTCAGCAACTTCAATTGGGCAGGTGATCCCGGTACTTTCGTATTAGCATCTGAAGTGAAGGTATATGAATCAATTCAAGATCAATATCCTGAATACAAAAAAGCAGATTTAATGTTTTATGACGATTTGCATATAAGACATTGGGATGAGTGGAATGATGACAAAGTCAGCCATATTTTCTATGTGCCTTTTGAAGGTGGAGAGCCTAAAGACATTATGAGCGGTGAGAAGTTTGAATCACCTCTAAAACCATTCGGCGGTGCTGAAGAATATGATATTTCTCCGGACTCAAAGGAAATAGCTTATACTTGTAAAAAAGTTGATGATTATCCTTACTCGACAAATTCTGACATTTACTTGTATAATGTAGAAACAGGCGAAACAAAGAATATCACAACAGGCATGAACGGCTATGACAAACAACCGAAATATTCTCCTGACGGACAATTAATAGCCTTCGTCAGCCAGGAAAGACCGGGTTTCGAATCTGACAGAATCAGACTAATGGTTTACAATAGAAATGATGGTACGATTAAAGAAATTTCAGCAACCTTGGACCAATGGGTTGAAGAATTTGTTTGGGCTCCGGACGGCAATTCTTTCTATTTAATAGCCGGAACACAAGGTACAGTTCAGCTCTTCACAATTGACTTGAACGGACAATGGAAGCAGCTAACCGAAGGTACACATAAGCTTGGTAGTGGTTTACAGATTTCTAATGACGGAAATTATGTAATATTGGGCAGACAATCCTTTACTGAGCCGCTTGATATTTATTCATTCGATACAAGAACGGGTAATTTAAACAGAATTACCGATGTAAACAAAGAGCTATATGCCAATATAAACAAAGTAAAGGTGGAAGAGCGTTGGTTCAAAGCCGATGACGATAAACAGATACATGCTTGGGTTATATATCCTCCTGATTTTGACCCAAACAAAAAGTATCCTGTAATAACATACTGTCAAGGTGGTCCTCAGAGCATGATTTCACCAAACTTTCATTACCGTTGGAATCAATTCATGTTTGCTTCACAAGGTTATATAATGCTTTGTGCTAACAGACGTGGTGTACCGGGCTTCGGGCAAGCATGGAATGATGCTATCAGCCTTGATTGGGGAGGCATGCCAATGAATGACTTACTTGCAGCAACTGACCAATTCTCTAAGGAACCCTTTGTAAATTTAGAATCTCGTG
>JBAYPL010000064.1:0-11889 GCA_041677745.1 Kapaibacterium sp. (SeqCode) | reverse complement strand
TTGTATTCCGTGGATTTTCAAGCTCGCGGTCAGTATGTAATAATTGCTCATGAAGATGATAACGGTAATCCGACTGTAAGCATCCTTGATGAAAATGACTTAAGCGAAAACGGATTCAAAGCCGCTGAAGTTGTACCGGTGCGTACAACAGAAATCAGGACGATAAATCTATCTGAGTCTAATCTCAATCTTACAATGAAAGATGGAACCATAATTGATGATAATGTAGCCCCAGTGTCAATTGATAATTATATGACTATTGAGGCTTGTAAATCATCAACTTTAGATTCCATAGAAATATTTGCTGATAATGTGTTTAAATCAGAAATAACAAAATCCCTTGAAGTACTAAGCAGATATACAATAGTCGTGTTTGATTCGGCAGATGTAAAAGCAGGTAATTCGGTTTTGGTTGAACCTTTAAAACTAAATGTGCATACAGAAGGTAAGGCATTAATAAGAGTTATCAATACATTAAGTGATTACGACGGAATAAATGTTTCGATAGGAGCAAGAAAAGAAGAGAACAGGGAAGAGTATCTGACTGGCTTCAGCTCCGGAATTGTACTTGCAAGAAGGCTTGAATCAGCAATGACAGGCCAGCCGGTAGTTATTAATCCGGGTCCGGCACCGATTAGCGTATTTACTTCGGACGAACCATCAAGATTGCTTGTAGCTTCAAATACAACATTAGAAGAAAATAAAAGTTATTTGGTGATTGTTACTAAAGATGCTACCGGAAATATTAAGTTGCTGATGATTGAAGAAGAAGAAGAAAATACCGCCATTGAATATATTAAACCCGGAGTGTTTTTTCAATTGGTCAATGCAACCAGTGACAACAGTTCGTTAAAAGTATCAATTAAATCCGAGCAAACAGGAACTGATATTTTATCTGATGCAGATTTACATGTAACAAATTCATTGGCTACGGTTATTGACCAAAACAATCAAACGATTATCGTGAACGGCATGGATTTTCTTACTTCAGCCACAAATAATGAAAGAGTTATGATGGTGGTTGGTGGTACTGCAGAGTCTTTAGAAAGTGTTGTCAGCAATTTCCCGCCTTTGAGTAAAGAGCAAAATGGAATATTCAGAGTCCGTTTTGTGAACTTGACCATGGATATTCCGCTTGCAACATTGAAAAAGACTGTTAGTGACGAATCATTCTTTCAAAGTGTATCCAGAGCTTCGTTTTCTTCTTACTCTACGGAAACCCGCGAGCAAAAACCTACATATCTGTTCTTTGACGACCAAGTTCCCGGATACATAGGACGATTCAGCGATGTAGTACTTTCACTTGGTAAAAGTTACTGTATAATTATTTACGGACACTCTGACAGAGCATGTTTTAAACATCACGATGCTGCATTGGGTGTTGACCCGAACTGCTATTCCGTAATAATTCAACAGGAGTTTTGATGAAATTTTTTTTATTTTTTCTGATTACTTTCTCAATTATTTCTAATATTGAGATACTTTCTCAATCTTATGAGATTATCATAAATAGTGAGGAACAGGAAGGAGATTATTTTAAACCGCAGAAGAAATACGAAATCAGGAAATCCCAAGGAAACACATATTCTAAAACAAACTTTTACGTTAAACCGGTTTTGGAATATGAAGACCATGAAATAAATAAGCTCATCACAAATTATTTAATCCATAAAGGATATCCTGATATCAATATTATAAAATCTGTCAAACCATTTGCCAAATATTTTCAACAAAACTATCTAAAAAGAAATTCTACAAGTTTACATAAGATAATTAATGTTCAAATATCAAACGAATTTGAAATTTTCGATTTGTGTTCACTCCTAACTGAACATCCTGATATTGAATTTGCAGTACCGGAATTTTTTTACGATTTAGATGAATATTCCCCAAATGATTCACTCAGCTCAAAACAATGGAGTCTTGAGTCAAGTAACATATTGAAAGCATGGGAAATTTCAAAAGGTGAAGGAAGGAACGTCGTTATCGGTATAGTTGATGCAGGTACTGATATTTTACACGAGGACCTGAAAGACAGAGTTTGGAAGAACATAAATGAAATTCCCGATGACGGAATTGATAATGATGGAAATGGTTTTGTTGATGATGTTTACGGTTGGGATTTTGTTGGAGACATAAGTGCACAAGAAGCAGAGTTGGGTAAATTTAAGGAAGATAATAATGTTATTCCGAAAACAGTCAGTAATGACCATGGTACACACGTAGCAGGAATTGCTTGTGCATCAACGGATAATTTAAAAGGAATTTCTTCCGCTGCGTATAATCAGACTTTTTTGCCGGTTAAAATCGGTCTTGATGATTTGAATAAATCTCGGCTTGTATATAAACCTTATGATGCATTGATGTATGCTGCCGCGAATGGAGCTGAGATTATTAATTGTTCTTGGTCGAGTTCTATACATGATCCTATAGCCGAAGAAGTAATGGAATTTTTAATTAATTCCGGAGTAATTATAGTGGCTTCTTCCGGGAATGAATTTACTCACACCGATTTTTTCCCGTATTATCCTGCAAATTATGACGGTGTAATTTCTGTTGGCTCACATGATAAAAATAATCATATTTCATCATTCTCAAATTATGGCGTTCGTACTTCAATTTTTGCTCCCGGTGAGTCAATCCTATCATGTTCGGGTAATAACAGATATGTTTCAAAGAGCGGGACTTCGATGTCATCGCCATTTGTAACAGGTGTAGTGAGTACTTTGATGTCAATCTTCCCAAATTTCAGCAATAAGCATATTTTGAAACAATTTAGGGCAACATCTTCGCAGGTTTTGCCTTCATCGCCGTTATTGGTAGGGAAGCTCAACGTATTAAACACATTTATGTATAATAATCCGGATTTTCCGAATTATAAAGTTCCCGGATTAGGAGTAGATGAAATATTGATTAAAGATACATCTGCAATAATTGCAACCGGTGAGACAGAAATATTAATAAAAATTAAGAATTATCTCGCAAATGCTGAAAATATAAAGGTAACTATTACTCCACAAGATAATTACTTTAATTTCGATAAGCAAGAATTTACAATAAATGAATTGAAATCAGGTGAAATCATAGATTATAATCTAAGATTAAATCTTAATGATTACACACCTTGGTACAATGCAAATTTATACTTTACTATTCAGTTCCAAACCGATGAATATGATGAGATAGAGCTCCATTCACTTCCTATCCTGATGGAAAGTACTAATAATCACAGACTTGTGGAAGTACTACCAAAAAATTCGGAAATTGATTGGTATGATTCAGATGTTATAGGAAAATTTGATTATTGGAGTGTTGGATTTGACGTAGGTGCTAAATTGGGTATCATCTATAATTTTAATAATCCTAATGGTCTGATAACTTATGGGAATCTACCAATTTACAAGATTTCAAATTCTGGCGACGGCAACATTATGATTGCATCATTAACAAAAAATAATACTTCCGAAGTAAAGATTTCGACAAACAGGGGAGTGACTTTTACAGATACAGAGATTAAAGATAAAATGTCTTATGTAAACGGAATAAAAATGGTTAATACTGATAACTCTTTTGTTTACGGTGCAGATATTCTATCCAAAGGTATTATTTTGTATAGCAGTGACAGTGGTAAAACGTTTCAAAATTCTAATTATAATTTCAGTTTCGAGTCTCCTGCCAATGACAAGCCCTTTACAAAGCCGGTAAAACGAGGAGATAAATATTATATCGGCACTGACGGAGGCAGAATAATAGCGAGTTCAGACAGCGGTAAAAGTTGGGAGCTTATATCGGACAGAATTATGAACGTACATGAGAGAAGCCCGATAATATTCATAGCACCGGTGAATAAAGACACAATATTTGCAGTTACTCAAAAAAATGATACTAAAGAGATACTGAGGACAACTAACGGTGGTGCGAGTTTTGCAAAAGTTGATTATGATATGACTAATTTGAACAGCTTGATTAATCTTTTTGTTCCTGAATTTTCCAATACTTTGTATTTACTTGATAAATCGGGTAAAATACATTATACAAGTGATTTTGGACAAACTTGGGAAGCAGAACCGAGCTATATGTATAAATTTCTTAATTATCAATCGTCAGCTTTTTCTCGTGACAGCGCTTATGCAAGATTGTGGCTAGCCGGTTCGGATATTAATTATTTTGATTTTAATGTTATACCGGCTAATATTATCAGGGATTTACAAATTGCAGGCGAAAACAATATTGACTTTGATTCTCTTGAGATACAAAAAAGTAGGGAAGAAATATTATTCCTCAGAAATAGTGGTAACGTTAAGTCATATTTAAAAAGTCAATTATTTTCAAAAGGTACTGTATTTCAATTTACAAACGAATTTAACAATGTTATTGTACCCGGCGAATTGGCTTCAGCAGATATTTCTTTTACGCCTCCAGAAGAAGGTGTTTACCATGACACATTAACTATAATTGATGATAATGAAAGTATTCTAAAATTTTATCTAACAGGTATAGGATATGATCCTACAACCGTAAATGAATCCGATTCTTCTTCTGAAGGTTTCGTGAGGTATAATCGAATAAATAAATTAATTGAAATTCATCTTGACACGGATATTGAAGGGAGTTTGTCAATATATGATTTATCCGGCAAGAAAGTATTCTTCGATAAGGAGTTTAATCATAAGAATTACAGCATCTTGAACACTAATGAATTGAATGTTGTTCTTGGATGGTATTTTCTGGTAATTGATTCCAAAGATTATCATCGCTCATTTAAATTATTATTGGATTGACATTTTGAAATTATTGAAATTGATATTACATCAATTTTCCTTATTTTTAAATATTATGTTTTAGAAAAAAGTAGAAATATTGTCAAATATATCAGAAAATACAGACGAAAAGCCTGTTGTACACAAGCCATACAGCAAGTATAGAGAAGCGGAAAAGGAGCCTTGGAAGTTAAAATTTAATTTTAATTCTAAAGCATCACTCCCGTATTTTCTAATGATGTTGATTTTTGTACTCGGTTTATATTTTATTTTTTTATTATTCGACGGCATTATAATGCCGTCGATAGTTCACAGTCGTGACCAAGTGAAAGTACCTGAATTGAGTGGTAAAGGATTGAGTGATGGATTAACGACATTGAAACAATCGAACTTGTCACATAAGGTTGCACAGGAAATATATAGTGAGGATTATCCGCCCAATACTATTGTAAAACAAGTTCCTTACGGAGGTTCAGTAGTTAAAGAAGGAAGAACAGTTTATCTTACTGTAAGTAAGGGAAAAGAAATGGTTTCAGTTCCATATTTGGTGTCGTTGCCGCTCAGCAAGGCAAGAATTGAATTAATAAACAGAGGACTTGAAATTGGTGAAATCACTTATGATTACAGTGAAACAATAGGACGTGATTCAATAATGCAACAGAATATTTTGCCGAGCAAGTATGTGCCTTATGGTAGTATGGTTAACATTGTAGTCAGTCAAGGTTCAAATTCTCAAGAAGCCATACCTTCGCTTATTGGTTTATGGCAGGAAGATATTAATCTGATACTTGAAGAAGCAGGATTTGTGCTTGGTAGTATATCATATCAAGCAAGTGAAACGTTTACCCCAAATACAGTAATAAGTCAGTTCCCGATTCAAGGTGAAACTCATCCTAAAGGAACAAGGATTGATGTTGTGGTTTCTAAATAAAAAGCCGGAATTTAATTTTATCCGGCTTTATGATTAAGTGTCTGAACAGGTCCATGAAAAAGTTGATTATTGTACTTCTTCCAAAAGTCCGGTCTTCGTGTTATATTTGTAACTTACATACCATTCGTTGACATTATTGGTTTTGCGAACCTGCCAGAAATTATAAACTCCGTCTTTCCTGTCACCGTATTCGTCTAATTCAAGTGCTCCCGTAATGCCGGTATTAGTGCTGCAGAAAAGCATGGCAGCTTCTTTGGGTGATAATCCCGGATTTAATCTTACAGCGTTAGCTGAAGATGCTGCAACAATAAATGAATCAAATGTAGTATATGCATAGCTTTCCGGAACTCTTCCAATTTTTGCTTTAATCTGGCTCTCCACAGGTGCAAGAACATTTTGGTATGCATCATCAGGTTGATATACAGGACAGATTAAGTTTGTTTTTACGGCAAAGTCAAAAGCTGCATCATCAGCCAATAAGGTTGAGTTTAATGCATAAGCCGAAGTACCAATCCAGCTTACTTTTTCTGAAAATTCTTTACCTGATGAAGCTGCAAGAATATCAGTCCCTTCATTGAAAGTTGCCATATAAACTGCAACCTCGGAAACATCATTGCTGCTGTTAACCAGTTCTGTGACTTTGTTTTCCACTTCACCGACAATTTGGGTGTAATCTTGTATGGATGTGCTATATTTAATTTGTGAATTAAATTCAAAGCCAGTACTTTTACCGGCTTCATTGACAGCATCGTAAAGGGAGTTTCCCCAGACATCATCACGGATTACAGCGCAGACCTTGCTGAGCTTAATTTTATCAAAGTATTTTGATATTGCGTCAGCTTGGTGAAAGTCGTTGGTTGTGAGTCTGATGACATTGTCATCTGCAATGGCAAGTGAAATAGAACCACTGGATGGGCTTATTAATAGTATGTCGTTGTCATCAGCATAACTCCTGATGAAATCTAATTCAGCACTCGAATAAGGTCCGACAACGAATGAAATCCCCATTGACTTGAATGTCTCTAACTGTGCAAGAGCTTTTTGGGGACTTGTTTCAGTGTCAAGTGTATGCAATTCTATTTCGACTTCATTCTCTTCTGAATTCTTGATTGCTTCGGTTGCAACTTCTAATGCTGCAAGCATACTTTCTCCGGCAGAACTTCCTGAACCTGTCAGAGGTAGGAGAGCGCCGATTTTTAGAGTTATTTTGCTCTTATCAGTAGGCTTATCTTCGCTGCATGATGAAATTACTAAAAGTAATGTCATTGCTATGAATAATTTGCTGATATTTAAGCAAACTGAATTCTTGTAAAAATCTATCGTCATGGATAATTCCTCATAAAATTATTATAAAAACTAATATTATCATTTACAAATATAAAAAATATTTGTAAATAATTGCAATAAATGAATTAGAATAAATTATAGATATTTTTTAGTTTAGGCGAAATATTCTATGTGGAAAAAAAAATGATATAATATTGCATTTATTTTACTTTATTCAAAAAAAAATATTTGGAATTGTCAAAAATTTGTTATTTTGCATTTAGCAAATGAGCGATTAGGATAAATGTTCTGAGAAAATAAATTAGCTGCCTTGAGCAGAATTGTAAAAAATTATAAGGTGAAATTTTTATGAATAGGTATATTGCCCCCCCCCCCCGCAAAAGCTGGGCATACGCTAAGTTGGCTTAGTAAAATGATTTATAGTTTTTCCACAATTAATGATTTAGAGAAGTTCATCAAAACCAACAGACACCTGCCCGGGATACCAAAAGCTGAAGACATTGAGAAATACGGAGTGGAATTAGGTGATATGCAAGCAAAACTTCTTCAAAAAATTGAGGAAATGACGCTTTATCTAATCGATCTCGAGAAGAAAAATCAGGGCTTAGAGCAAAGACTGCAAAAACTTGAAGGAAAGTAATATGAAAAAGCTAATTTTCTTAACGTTGCTTTTGTTAGCAATAATCATGCTTACGGGGTGCCCTGACGACCCTGTAAGACCGGACCCATGTGATGGTAAATCTCCTTTCAAAGCAGATTTTACGATTTATGAACAAATGGGATTTCATAATATGAAGTTTGAAGCCGATACTGTTGTGAGATATAATGTTGTCCATTTTGTTGCCAACGGTGAATATGATTCATATAGGTGGACTGTGGGTACTCAATTAGAAGAATATACAACTAAATCGTTTGCACTCTCCTTTGATGGAGTATTTTCAAACATACCAGTAAGACTTATTGCGACAAAGAGAGCAGACTCACTTTGTTTTCCTAATGACAGAACTATTGATACAGTTATTAAGTACGTAACCAGTGTAATACCAGCCGACCTTGAACGTTCCTACCTGCCATTTGTAGGAACGTGGAGAGGCTCAACCGATAAGGACCCACTTGATACATTTGATGTTGAATTAGGTTATATTGTTAGTCGTGATAATAATGGAGATTTAGACAGAACATTTCATTTCATTAACAATTTAAATAAAGGTTGCCAAGGAGTTTTTCATCAGGTTGATGGGAGAAAATTCGCCGAGGTTGTCTTATCCACGGGTTATCGTACAGGACGAATAGCATCCACAACTGGAGTCTTTGGTTGCAACGCACCCAATGGTCATTTTATAATGAGTAAAGACCATACAGAAATAATCATTGAATACAAAACTATTAAAAATGAAATAGGTGAATATGTATTTAAGGGTAGGAGGGTGAAATGAAAAGTTTAATGGTAGTTTTCATTCTAATATTGATTTGTCTGTTTTCTCCTAATTTGACAATTAGCCAAGACCAGTGTGGAAATACTGAAAAAATCACAACAAATCCGGAAAATCCGGTAAACGAAAAGGATACATACCCTAAAACAAAACTTAATAATTTCTTTGACTGGCGTGTCGAAGCCATTCCGATTTATTGTAATGCTCCTTATCAGCAAGGCATTTCATATATATTATCTCCATTTTGGGATAGTGATGCACTGTATAAAGAAAAAGTTTTCAAGGAATATAAACCGGAAGATGGCTGGGAATTATTAAAAGTTAAAAGGGGTTATGTTGATAAAACTGTTCTTGACCAGTCAAATCAACCAGTTTCAGTTCCAAACTCATTCTCATTAAATCAAGCTAAAAGCACACCTGATGGTAAATACCAAAAAGGAGTAATGTTATGAAAAAGCCTTTAATTTTCGCGATAGCATCAATTTTGATGCTGATGATTTCGTGTAATAACAGTTCACAAAATACCGATGCACCTTACGCTGGTGAAAGAATTTTCAAGGGTCCAATTGAAATATCTTATCTTGATAGTGTTGTATATAATGATACAATATTAATGACTACAACTTTGCCAAATCAAAAATATAGGATGAAAGGATTTCTTTCTATTTACATTGGCGGAGGCTCGGGGACAACTTTTGATTTAATATCGCCAGAATCATTCAAAGGTAGATACTCAAACGACCCATTGAAGAATTATGACACATATTGGAGAGGTATAAGGATAGATATATATCCAAATCAATCTTTTTCTCAAGAATGGGTGTATATCATTGATTCATCGGAGATTGATAAATATAGAATTAATGATGTGATTCAATTTCAAGCATTTCTTAAAATAGACTCCATTTATCTTGATATGGATACTTTATATTTCCCAGAAGAATTATGGCCTGAAAAGCAATATATAGTTGTACCGGAAAAAAAGTGGTATGATTGTGATTTTCCATATTATAGATCAGAGCTTCATAATGAGCATGGAATACTATTACGATATTTTAGCAGTCAAAATTTTCAATCTACTTTAGTAGAATATTTTTACTTTAAAAGAATTTAGGTGAAATATGAAAAGAAATATTTATGTTTTGATTATCTTTCTATTTGTAATTAGTATATATCAACAAATGAAAGCCAATCAGAAAAGAGAAAAATCTTATGAGATTACAAAATATGAATTAGTAAAAACCGAAAATCTTGCTTTACTTAAATTCGAGTTAAAGTCAAAAATTGAAGGAGATATTTATTACTTCATTCATTCACCAAAGGAAATGGAAATTGAGACAAGACGATATAAAGATACATCAAAAAAAGTAATTAAAGAGAGCAAGATTGAAAAAGAATGGTTGTTAAAAATACCCGAAGACGGTTACTATTTTATCGAAATAGCTGTAAAAGTAGAACCAATAAAAAAAGAACCTCAATTTTCTTATTATTCTGTACATACTTTATATTTTGAAATTAAAGATAAGAAAATTGAAAAGTACAGTACGGAAATAGATACTAATAATTATAAAATGCCTACTATTTCAATGGGTAATTCAAAAGCGAAATTGCTTAAGAAAAGCATTAAAAAAGATGAGAATCAATTACAGCAAACTCTCATAACAGTTCAATTATCAGGAACTATTAGATTTACTGATGATAGGGATGGGACTTTGAAAGGTGTTCCTGTTAGAATATGGCTTGATTGGGATTATGACGATAACACACAAACTGGATATACTCCTTATTTTTGGGATAATAATAATGAACAGGATAGGCACATAGGTTGGGATGAGGCAGATATGCAAGGCAATTTTAGCTTTGATTTTTCATTTAATTGGCCGGTGGATGCAAATCAAATTGCAGACAAAATAAGAATTTATGTCAGTAATGGAACTTTGGCATGTACAGCATATAGTGGAGTTTTAGCATTACAAAGTGGTTTCAATATTGATATTACACAGTTTACAGATGAAGTCATTATTCAAGATATTAATGTTGAGTCTGAATTTAATTATGGTGCTGCTATTAGACATCTAACCAGAGCATGGATTTTTACAAAAGAAAAATTTAATGCAACTCTTACCCCCGTTTATTACAGATGTATATCAAATCAAGGTTCAACAGCATATTATACGCCTTCCTGGTCTATGATAACATTTGACTCTTATTATCCAGATGCTTCTACTGCTTATCATGAGTATGGTCACTATTCTCATCATAATGCAGATAATGATTTTCCGAGTGGTTTTTGTACAACAAGTCATTGGTTCACAAGAGAAACAAATGATGACTGTGCATTTACTGAAGGATGGGCTGAGTTTTACTCTGCAGCTTGCTTGGATTATTGGTACCAAACTGAAAACTCAACTGAAATTGAATTGACACAGTCAAGTTCTGACTGTTTTTGGGATAATTGGAATATTTACCAATTTTTTGATTATGGACAGGAGTTGTTATGTGACAATAGAAATAATGTTGCAGTTGAAGGTGCAGTCGCTTGTTTCTTTTACAGTTTATATGACGGATACGAGCAGCGGTTTCACAACTATTCAGGAGATAATGAAGACCTTTCATTTTCCGGTGCTTTTTTAAGAAATAATCTTGATTACGGGGTAGCTTATGCAAGATATAATAATTACGCACTAATTGACGGTTACAAAAGGGTATTGTTAATGTCATTAGATAATTACCAGATTAATGAAAAAACCGCTTCAATTAATGCCTTTTATAATTCCTTATTCAACAATCAGGGGGTGCAAAGGCCTGCTACGCCTACACAACTTGAAATTACAGGAGATTATAACAGCAGATATCTTTTTTGGAATGACAATACTTGTCCTGACGAAATGAATATCCCAACACTTGGTGGATGGTCTGATTTTTATACTTTTTTTCAAAATAATGAAACTGGTTTTAGAATTTATAGAAAACCTATGGGACCTACTGAAGAATGGGATGGGACAGTTAATAATTTCAGTTTAATTCAAACTACTGTTGAGGACATTATAAGTATTAGTGATAATAGCGTTTTATCACCTGGTAGATATTGTTATGTTGTTGTTGCTTTTAATGCAGGAGGCAACTCAATACCTAAAGCTCATAAAATAATTGAATGTTCACAATCTGCTACTCCATCAGAAATTGCTGTTAATGAAGACATGGATAATGTTTTAAGAAATTTTGCTGCTTCAAATTTAATTGAGGTTGCAAATTTAAATGAAACAAATATTTTTAATAACAGCAATATTACTTTTTGCTCAGGTCAGGAAATTGTTTTTAACCCCGGTACTACAATTGAATCTGGTTCATCTGTCAGGGCATATATTAACAATTGTCCCGGTTGTTCTTATTCTTCTGATCCCCCTTTATTTAAATCAAATAAATATGAGAATTTTTCAGATTTGGAAAAAAGAAGTTTAGATAGAATAACTATTCT
>JBAYPL010000063.1:0-11890 GCA_041677745.1 Kapaibacterium sp. (SeqCode) | reverse complement strand
AGCCGATGATTGAGAGATCAATTTGAATAATATCAACATCAACCTTACCATTAATTCTCTTTTCTAATTCATACATCCTTTCAGAGTTTCTTCCGACAAGTACTAGGTCAATTCCTCTTTCAGCCAGATTTAGAGCAATTTCTTTTCCAATACCGGAGCTTGCTCCTGTTATTAATGCTTTCATTTGTATTTATTTTTTATAGTTCATAATGTGTTATATTTTCAATGGCTTATCTAAGTGACTTGACAAATTGATTCATGCTCCTTATTGAGAAGCTTTATTGTCTGAATGTCTTCTTGACCTTAAGCTCCTTTAGAGACGTATTACATACCTGATAAATATTTTGTAACTAATGATTACAAATTTCGTAAATTATACTGTATTGAATATATTTAGGTATGATAACATGGTGAAAAGGCTTTACAGAGACACAGATAAAAAAATCATTGCAGGAGTTTCCGCCGGACTTGGTGATTATTTTAATATTGACCCGTTGATAATCAGACTCATTTTCATATTTACTGCATTTGCAATAGGTACAAGTATCTTTATATATATAATCATGTGGGCTTTAGTACCTTCAAAAATCAGAGTAATTCACGAAAACACTTATCACCGGTGAGAAGATATTATTGAATTACTATGGAATAATCATCATATCAGTCGGTACACCCGGTCCAACCGGAATACCCAGATAAATCCATAATATCAGAAATATACCCCATACCAATGATAAAATCAATGAGTATGGAATAAGCAGAGATACTAATTTCCCGAAGCTGATGTCTTCAGAAATTTCTTTGGCAAACACGATTATTATAGGAAAGTAAGGAAACATAGGTGTGATGAAGTTTGTAACCGAATCACCAACTCGATATACTGCCTGAGTTATTTCAGGTGGTATTCCCAATAATAAGAACATAGGAACGAATACAACAGAGAGTATAGCCCATTTAGCAGAAGCACTGGCAATGAAAATATTTATAATCATTGAAAATATAAGAAATCCGATAACAAGCAGAACACCGGTTAAACCGGCATTCTTCAAGAATTCTGCACCATTAATGGCAGTGACCAATCCTAAATTTGATTTCGAAAAATAAGCAGTGAATTGAGCAATAGCAAAGGCTAACACAATATATGAACCCATCGTATTCATAGCATTTGTGCTCATTGATATAATGTCCTTACTGTTTGTGATTGTTCCGGCAGCTATCCCATAAACAGTACCCGACATGAAAAAACCAGCCATCAGCAGAAAAATTATACTTTTAAAGAATGGCATGATATCGCCATTTTCATTCCTTAACAATCCCTGCTCAGGTAACACGGCAATCAAAATGAGTATAAAGAAAATTACGATTGCAGAAAAAGCATACATCAGACCTCTCTTTTCATGATGTGTCAATTGCTTTGTTTCATTGTTGTTATAAACTGAAAAAGGTTTTATTTTGATTGTTTTTACCCGAGGCTCTATGATTTTAACTGATACCAAATAAATGACTAAAGTAATCACAAAAACTGATGCAGCCATAAAATAGTAATTCGCAGTAGGAAAAACATTATAATCAGATATTATCATTCTTGCAGCCGGTTCAGTCAAGCTGGCAAGTAATGGGTCTAATGCCGTTATTCCGATATTTGCACTGAATCCACCGCAAACACCCACAAATCCTGCTGCTAAACCGGTTATTGGGTGATAACCTAACCCTGAAAATACAAGTGCACCCAATGGTGGAAGAAGGACAACACCCGAATCAGCCATCACACTTCCATTTACTGAAATGAAAATGAACAGTACTGCAATCAGTCTTGGATTTACCATCTGTGCTGTTGCGTTTATAAGGGATTTAAAAAATCCGGACTTATCGGCTACACCAATTCCTATCACCATAACGAGAACAATTCCAAGAGGAGGGAAATTGATGAAATTTGAAACCGATTCGGAAAATATATGATAAAAATTATGTTTTTCTATAAGATTTATGACTTGAATACTTTCGTTGGTTCCGGGATGCACTGCTGACCATGTAAGTGAATCACCAATATATGATAAGACCAAGACCAGTATGGCAAGTAGAAGAAACAGGAAGAAGGGGTCAGGCAGCTTATCAACCCCTTTCTCCACAAAGTTTAGATACTTATCAAAAAGATTTGGTTTTTTCAAATTACCACTGAATTTTATATTACATATTTCACTGCTACGAATCCGAGAATCAATAATGCTAAAAATGCAAGAGATAACTTATCAAAATATTTGTCAATTAGCTCTTTTGTTTTTGGTCCAAACAAATAAATTACAGTGGCAACCAAGAAAAATCTTCCGGCACGACCTAATGAAGATATGAGAATAAATTCAACTATTGGCATATGAGTTGCTCCTGCAGCAATTGTAGCTATTTTGTAAGGTATTGGAGTAAATGCTGCACCGGCTAAAAACCAAAACCCTACTTCACCCTGGAATGTAGCAGTAAGCTTTGCCCATATTTCATGAGCATTATAAAAATCTACAATTCGCAATCCAATAGTTTCCATTAAGCCATAACCGATATAATAACCGAATATTCCTCCGAAAACAGAGCCTAAAGAACACCAGGCAGCTGCTTTAAGCGCTTTACTTGGTGCTGAAACAGCAATAGCTATTAATAATATATCCGGTGGGAGAGGAAAAAATGAAGATTCTATAAATGCCAGACCCGCAAGTATGTACATCGCTCCGGGTCTTTCCGCAAAACTTTCCATCCATTCTTTCATTCGCCTCATCATATCAACCAAAGGCTTTGTGATTTTGTTCATGTTTTTTTTAAATTAAGGATTTGCAAAATTTATTAGGTAAAAATAATCATTTTCATGCTAATTACAAGGCAGGATTTTAGTCTTAGGTAATAAATTATTTGATTTTCTATCAATAAAAACAAAATCCACTGAAATATTTTCATAATTTAGACATCAATAACATATTATAAAGATTTTTTAAAGAAATATTTAATATTATGAAATCATTATTATTAGTCCTAATTCTTCTTTTTAACGGTAATATGTTAGCTCTTAATGATACCGTATCAGAAACACAGAAATCTCATCATGACTTCAAGACCGCTGTCAAAGGGACGAAAGCGCCACACAGTATTCTGGATTCACTTGTCATTATTGATGTCGAATATTACGGTTTTGACAACAAGCTCCATACCGGACAAATTATCGTTAATGTTGATGTTAAATCTGATGTAATAGAAGTATTCAAAATAATGAAAGATGATAAATTTCCAATAAACTCCATTATACCCATAGTTGATTTCGATTGGGATGATGGTAAATCAATGCAGGCAAATAATTCCTCCGGTTTTAATTTCAGATACATTGCAGGAACCAAGCGAATGTCACATCATGCTACCGGTAGAGCAATTGATATAAATCCTATGCTAAATCCTGTTATTTATAATGACGGTAAAATCTCACCAAAAGGAGCTTCATATAATCCCGATAAGCCCGGTACTTTCTCTAACTCGACACGTGCAGTTAAATTCTTAAAATCAAAAGGATGGAGATGGGGAGGAGATTGGACATCGTTTAAAGATTATCATCATTTTGACAAACCATGAGAAAATCAAAAGTCTATTATCTGACTACCGGTATGATAATAAGTGTATTGTACGGAATTTTGATTTCTGTTGTTTTTTCCAATATTCATAATAAACTTGTCGGACTTCCAAGCGGTGTGATATCAACCGGCATCTTGTTCTTGGCATTTTATCATTTTCTCGATTATCTTGTTTATCGTAAATATAATCAGATGATTAAGAAGGGCACACTATTCAGCGAAAGTGAAAAACTTACATCCTTTACTACAAGACAAACCCTAAACCAAAGCTATGACATTCTTATTAATATAGCTGCAAGGATTCAAGGATTAAGAGTAATCGAAAAATTTGATGATTTGAATATTATAATTATAAGTGTAGAATCCGGTTTTAAAAGATGGGGGACATTAATTTTTATAAGCATTGAGGACATCAAAGGAGCTTTTTGCAGAGTGAAAATGAATTATTTGAATCTTAACGAAAAGGAAAATTTACAAAAGGAGGCATCAAATTATGCTGATAATCTTATTAGCCAATTCAAAGCACTTGATATTTTAGATACCGGACATGTATTGAATTAATATAATTATATATATGAATTAATGATATTGTATTATTTTTGTAACAGATTAAATTTTAAACAAACTAAATTTATATTTTGGAGCGTATAATGTCAGTCAGGCTGAGAAGCTTAGAAACCATAACTAATAAGATTGCCGGAGAAGCAATGAATTTGCCGCTTATGGATAAACCGGTTTCCGATTATTTCAATGAATTTGTCTTTGGTCCCGAAGCAAAAAAGAAATACTTACCACAGGAAATCCTCGAAAAATTTACTAATTGTCTTGAAAATGACATACCGATTGATAAAGAAACCGCAAATTTTATAGCAATCGGATTGAAAAACTGGGCAATTGATCATCAGGTTACACATTATACTCATTGGTTTCAGCCATTAACGGGAAAATCTTCAGAGAAGCATGACACTTTTTTCCAATTCGATAAGAATTGGAGAGCTATAGAAAAAATGTCCGGAAACGAACTGATTATGCAAGAGCCTGACGGCTCAAGCTTTCCTACCGGAGGTCTCAGGAGTACTCACGAAGCACGCAGTTATACGGTATGGGACCCTACATCACCAATATTCATTCGTAGGACTAAATACGGAAGAACCTTGTGTATTCCGGCTATATTGATTTCTTATACCGGTGAATCATTGGATATGAAAGCACCCTTACTTAAATCCATGAAACAATTGAACTCAATAGCCGTGAAAATCTGCCGACTATTTGACGAAAATATCACAAGAGTGACACCTACTTTAGGTTGGGAGCAAGAGTATTTCGTCGTTGATGAATCTTTATTCAATGCAAGACCGGACTTAGTATTATGCGGCAGAACTCTGTACGGCAATGCTTCTGCTCGCGGGCAGCAGTTAGCAGACCATTATTTCGGTGCCATACCTGAAAGAGTTTATAACTTCATTATTGAATTCGAACAAGAGGCACTTAGGATTGGTATTCCCATCAAAACACGGCATAACGAAGTAGCACCCAACCAGTTTGAATGTGCACCACATTTTGAATTTGCCAACATAGCTGCTGACCATAATCAATTACTGATGGATAAAATTGATAAAGTAGCCAAGAGACATAAGCTCAGAGTACTTATTAACGAGAAGCCGTTTCAGGGTATTAACGGTTCCGGAAAACACAATAATTGGTCAATGGCGTCCGATACCGGAAAGAATCTCCTTGAGCCGGGTGAAGAACCTCATAAGAATTTGATGTTTTTAACTTTCTTCATCAATGTACTAGCGGCAGTAAAGAATCATGCTGATATTCTCAGAGCAAGCATAGCAAGTGCCGGTAATGACCACCGACTTGGAGCAGACGAAGCACCACCGGCGATAATTTCCGCTTTCATAGGTTCACAGATGGAAGCTGCTCTCGATGCATTTATGAACGATGTTGACAATTTGGAAGGTTTCTACGACAATACAAAGGCACCTGATTATCTCATGGTACCTTTTAAAAAACAACATGCAACTGACCGTAACCGTACTTCACCTTTTCCGTTTACCGGCAATAAGTTTGAGTTCCGTGCTCCGGGTTCGAGTGTTAACGTTTCACTTCCTACGACTACGATAAATGTCATTGTAAGCGATCAGCTTAATGTCTTTTACTCAAATTTTGAAAAAGAGTATAATGAAACTTTGAAAACAGCAGATAAAGAGCTTGACAAACAAGAGTTACGAAATGATATTATCAAAAAATTACTGAAGAAAGAATATACAGAGTGTAAGAAAATTCTCTTCAACGGAGATAATTACGAGAAAGAATGGGTAGAAGAAGCAGAACGCAGAGGATTGCCCAACCTCAAATCCACACCTGATGCTCTCAAAGTATATCTAAGTGAGAAAAACATCAGTTTGTTCAAACGGAACGGAATTTATTCTGAAGATGAAATCAAAGCAAGGTATAATGTATTTATTGAGGAATTTCTAAATAAGTTGGAGATTGAAGCCGTATTAATTGACGAAATTGCTCATACTATGATTATTCCTGCTGTTGTTGCTTATCAAAATGATTTGATAAACAATGTTCAAGGTTTGAAAAACTTAGGACTCTTGAACGAATCCGAAGCCCATAAGAACCAATTATTGAAAATATCGAGCCATCTTGAAGGAATGATAAGTAATCTGGAACTTTTAGATGAGTTAAGAAAAGTGGCGGCATCAATGGATGAAAATCAACAAAAAGCTGAATTGTACAACAATAAAATTAAGCCTTTGTTTGATATTATTAGACAACATGCTGATAAGCTTGAATTGATCGTTGACGATAAATACTGGCAACTTCCGAAATACAGAGAATTGTTGTTTCTACACTGATGAATCTGTATATTTTATAATATAAGCATTAAAAAAAAAAAGAATCCATGAAATGTCTAAGCTGCAATTCATGGATTCTTAATACAAAATAAAGTGGTTTCAAAATTGATTTATCCGACTTTAATTCATATCGAATTAGTGTTTAAGTTTCACGATTGTGAATTCAACCTTGTCATTTGGATTATTTGATTGTTGATTACGAGGAGTTTTCGCAATTATATCAACTACCTCAATACCACTGACTACTTTACCATAGGCTGTATATTGTCCGTCGAGATGTGGTGCTTTGTCATGCATAATAAAAAATTGAGAAGTAGCACTATTCGGATCGTTTGTTCTTGCAGCTGATAGAATACCGCGTTCGTGTTTGACATCATTGAATTCGGCGGGTACTTTTGTCTGTCCCGGAGCACCCATTCCCCAAGTTTCTTTTGGTTTATCCTTAGAATTCGGGTCACCACCTTGAATCATAAAACCCGGAATAACGCGGTGGAAAGCACAACCATCATAAAACTTACTTGCTACGAGGCTGTCAAAATTCTTTACGTGTTTTGGTGCTTTATCCGGAAATAATTCCAGAACTATTTTACCAAGCTCTTTACCATTTTGAGTAACCGTCATTTCGTAACGAGGGTTCTTATGGTCGGCTGCTGATACATCTGATATTGTCATAATTGAGAATGCCGTTAGTAATATAAAAATATTGAATAAATACATGAGAAAAATAATAAATTAGTTTGACATATAGTCTTAACACGATTCAAATTTAATAATGTTGCACGATTGCATTGCTTAAACACCGCTGTCAGTAGTTAGTACAATGTCCGACTAACAAGCCTCATGTGATATTTATTAAGTATTGAATGAAATGGTCTTTCTAAATATTAAGGCAAACGTTTGTAATTATTAATAAATTCTCAATATATTCCAAGTTTATTTAATATTAAACGTTACTCAAAAAAAACTCCGAATATAGTTGTCGGTACTTGTTTGTAGATATATGTGTAGGTAAAAAAATGAAATCGTTCGACAGTATAACAGCACTTGTAACAATCTGCATTGTTTTTATCTTTTCGACTTTTATTGAAACAAAAGCCCAAGTTGTTATAAATGAAGTGAGTTCTGTAAATTATGATGCGATAATGGATGAAAATCATAAACGACCCGACTGGATTGAATTATATAATACAAGCGAGTACCCGGTAAATTTAAAAGGCTGGCGGATAAATGACAAAGATGATTATGCAGGTGCTTGGCAAATACCCGATATTGAATTAATGGGAAAGAGTCGAATATTACTTTTTGCTGACGGTAAAGATTATTATAATTCAAATAAATTCATTATGGAGGCTACCGGTAAAGGATTATTTACGTACTCAAATCCTGATGGTTACAGATTTAACTATATTGAAATTGAAGGTGATTTTAAAATGTCCGTGCGACTTCACTCATTGAGCAATTCCTTTGATTTTGGAAGTGCCGGACTTATCATAAGAGAAGATTTGGACCCGATGCATAGGTATTTCGGTCCACTTGGGCAAAGAGATGACAGATATGAAGTGATGTATGTCTATAGAGATACGGCAAATACTTGGCCGAAAATGGTTTATTCAGGACAGTGGCTTAATTATCCTAATATTTTATTGGCAGTAGGAAGGAAAGGAAATGTTCTTATAGCTGAAATCTATGACATTGAAGGTTTATTATTATCTTCATTTACATTGGAAACCGATTATCCGGAAAAAGTTTTGGTCGGGCTTGCTCTTTCATCGTCACATCAGGATATGCAGGCTAAGGCTTCCTTTTCCGATTTGAGAATTAATGGCGAGCTTTTCCCGTATAATTTATTAAAAGGAGTTGATATTAATCTTTCTCAGCCGGGTAAATCGTATATGTCAGATGAATTACATACTTCATTCAGTCTTTCCAGAGGTGGCGAAACACTTGTATTATGGAAGCCGGACGCTACGATAGCAGATAAGATTGAATTTCCTCCCATGTATGCAGATATGTCTTATGCCCGCATACCTGATGGAGTTGGTGTTTGGAGCTATTCATATCCTCCAACTCCCAAACAAGTCAATTCCAATCCAAAGAAAGGAATACTTCCTCAACCCAAATTCAGTAGAGCAGCCGGATTTTATGATTTCCCGACTAATGTGCAGATTTCGGGGCTTCCGGGTCATGCAAAAATATATTATACCCTTGATTGCAGTGAGCCTGATACTACATCGAAAGTATATTCAGGTGAAATCATAACATTTGACAGTACCTCAACATTGAAAGCAATTGCTTACAGTGACGGTTACATCCCGTCCCAAATCGAATCTGCAACTTATATAATCGGATTTGATAATCAGAATATGCCGGTTGTGTCGCTGACGACCGATGAAGAACACTTCTTCAGTAAGGAAAAAGGAATTTTTGAAAACATTTATAATGATTTCGAATATCCCTGTACCTTTGAATTTTTTGATTCAAATAAAGTTCGGTTTATCGTTAACCGTGTCGGTATGAAAATACATGGGAATGATTCAAGGCTTTTAGGACAAAAATCAATCCGACTGCATACACGCTCAAAATACGGTTTATCTGAGTTCGATTATCGGTTTTTTGGAGATCATAAAGGAAACTTGCATGATAAACTAATTTTGAGAAACGGTGGTCAAGATTGGACTAAAGCTTTCATTCGTGATGCTTTTGCATCGAGAGTTGCAGAGTGCATTGATAATATGATTTCTACAGCCTCAAGACCGGCTTTATCCTTTATAAACGGAAAATTTTGGGGGATTTATAATATCCGTGAGCGTAGCGATGAAGAATTTTTATCCATACGTTTTGGGTTGGATGAGGAAAATACTAGTGTTATGGAATCGCCTTTAAAAATCGTTAATCGCTCTGTCGGTTCTTTGCAATTCATACTTGATACTGCTAAAACTTTCGATTTTGAGAATCGAGAGTTTTATGATGTGTTGGACAAATACATTGATATTCATAATATGATTAGATATGCCACATTTAACTTCTTTATTGTTAATTTCGATTGGCGGGCATGGAATGTAAGATCATGGAAATCAATTGACTTGGATGACAGATGGAGATTTATTGTTCATGATATGGATGTATCGTTCAGCTCGAGTGGTAGTTCACACTATAGTTATAATATGTTTACCGATTTTATGAATAGCGAGTTATTTGATACTCTACAAACATGGAACTTTAATAAATTACTGGAGCTGAGTTTACATAGCACTAAATTCCGCAATGAGTATCTGAACACAACCTGTGATTTGTTGAATTCTGTCTTATTACCGGCAAGATTACATCAAGTTATGGATACAATTCATCAACAAGTCGCTCTTGGTGTTGACCTACATCACAAACGCTGGCCCGAATCATTGGGAGAGTTTGACGAGCATATAACATTAATTCGTGAGTTTATAGATAAGAGGGCTGATTTCTATCGGCAAGACTTGCAAAAGTACTTTAATCTGGACAAAGTAATCAAGATTACATTAATTTCTAATTATCAGAATGCTTGCACTTTTGATATGAATAGTCTTAAGGAATTACCGGAGTGGTGGTCAGGACTGTATTTTTCGGATATACCGATCACATTGGTTCAAAATCCTCGCAAAGGATTTAAGTTCAAGTACTGGATGATAAATGATGAATTAATTGTACCTGTGGACACTTTGGTTTATTCATTCCAAGATTCGGTAACAATCCAAGCTGTATTTGAAGAATCCGTCGAGCCTATGTCGGCGAGAGCCGTCATCAATGAAATTATGTACAATTCAGCATCTTTTATGGATTCAGATGATTGGGTTGAATTTTACAATCCGGGTGATTATGATTTGGATATGAGCTCTTGGATATTCCGTGATGATAACAATTCAAGACAATTCGTATTTCCGTCGGGAGCTGTATTACCTAAAGGCGGTTTTTTAGTACTTGTAAGAGATAGCAGAGATTTTAAGAAGATAAATCCACATGTATCAAATGTATATGGTGAATTTGACTTCGGTTTGGGCTCTGAAGATATGGTAAGATTATATGACCTGTCAGGACTTACTGCCGATTCGGTAGCATATACCAACCGACCGCCTTGGTACCCTGAAGCTGACGGTTCAGGTCCTTCACTCGAATTATTAGATGCATTTTCAGATAATTCAAAAGCTGTAAACTGGCGAGCTTCTTATGTCCCGGGCGGATCACCCGGCAAAGCCAATTCCATTGTAAGTGTTGAAGATTCTTATATTCATAATCTGCTTGTATATCCTAATCCGGCTCAATTTAATGCAAATATTGTATTTGAAGTTGATAAATTTGGTCAAATCAATGTTGGAGTGTTTGATATGTTTGGAAGAGAAATCAGAAACCTAATGACGGGAGATTTATCACCGGGCTCGTATTCGACATATTGGGATAAAAAAGATGAGGGTGGTGAAACAGTCAGTCCCGGATTATATTTTATTAGAATAAGTGATGGAAGACAATCTAAAATCGAAAAACTGATGGTTCACTGATAAACCTTAAATTAGTATTATTTGTCATTTGTAGGTTTTTCTGATTCCTTCTGTTCGGTTTTATTTGAATTATGTTTCTTTCTTCTTCCGGATTTATAATTTGTTTCCATTTCGTTTACAATGGTTTTATCCCATATATTGACACCATCGAAGTAAGCTGCTCTGCCAATCATATGAGCAGCAACAGGTGCCGTACTGAATAGAAAAATAATTATCACTACAGCTTTGGTAATCGTTCCAATATCGCCAAAGAAGAAAGCAGCTCCAATGAGATTGAAACTGACGCCGAATGTTACAGCTTTAGTTGTCGCGGACATTCTCAAAAATATATCCGGCATTCTTATCAAACCTATTGACGAAATCAATATAAACAATGAGCCCAATAAAATCATAATACCGGCAACTACAGCAATAAACTCATCCATCATTTGTTCTCCTTTCAAGAAAATATGCGAATGCTATTGTAGCAATAAATGAAATCAAACCAATTATAATACCTACATCAATATAAATTTTTAATCCTGACTTTATAGAATAAACCGCAATAAATCCGATTGTACAAGATGATATTAAATCAAGTGCTACAACTCTGTCTTCGAAATCCGGACCTCTTAGCAATCTGTAAACTGAAAGAAACATTGATGCACCAATGATAAACAGCGAAATATACACTGCATATTCGAGAAAAATCATCGCATCACCTCCAGAAGCCTTTTTTCAAATTCATTTTTTAGTTCGTACTTTGTCTTTTCAATATCCTGAATATACATCGCATGAACGTAAAGTTTCTTTCTGTCCTCAGATAAGTCAATAGATAAGGTACCGGGAGTCAAAGTTATTATGTTTGCAAGCAGTGTTATTTCAGAATCGGTTTCAGCATCGAGTT